>JAECQY010000003.1 GCA_016000045.1 Myxococcaceae bacterium
GCTAGTGTGACTCCTGCCCATGCGCTGGTAGTTGCCCCTGCTCAGGTTTTGCAGGTGGCCTCAAGTGTGACTCCTATCCATGCACCGGTAGCCGTTGCTCAGGCTTCTCAGGTGGCCGCCAGTATGACACCTATCCATGCGCCTGGAGTCGTCCGTACCCAAGCGATGCGAGTGGATCCGCTCAGGCGAGTTGGTGATTGGTATCGAGGCCCGCGCGATGCCCGAGATATCCCTGCTCTGGAATGGGACCGTAAGAGTCCTAAGGCAATGACTTTTGAAGAAGCCAAAGCTTATGCAGCGAGTCGTTCGTCGGAAGGATGGCGGCTGCCAACGATTTGGGAATTAGAGGCGCTGTATCAACAACGAGGTGCAGTAGAAAAACAAGATGGCGATGTGTATTGGTCTGGCACTCCAGTTGAGGGTAATGCTCCTCTCGCGTGGATCGTCGATTTCTATGGTGGCTACGTCTACGGCATTGTTATGGGCAATTCTGGCTATGTCCGTTGCGCGCGTTGAGGATGGGATGTTGACGCTTTGACTTTTGGTCCTTTAGACTTTTTTCTTGCGCGACCGAAGGTCCGCGCACCAGGCGGAGCCTGGTAGCAGGAATGTCGGGAGAGCGATGGTCGCCTTAAAATCGCATCGAATGCGATGATGGATGTGCAAAACAGATGCAAGGCTTCGGGTGTGGACTCAGCTAGGCGTTACGATCAGGTTGAGGACACGCCTTAGTTTCATGGAACAAAAGTAGACTAGGCTTCTCTCATCATCGATGCCCTTCGGAAGCGTTCAAAACAATCTCGCTGCTTTTGAAGATCGGATTGAGCCGGAGGAGCGGCGGCCTGTTTTAAGGTTCGATGCATTTGTTCATGGCGTCCATGCTGCTGCGGTTTTCCAGGCGCAAAATTCTTGAGAGACCGCGTCACGGCCCCCCAGTTCGAAGCTTCCATAGATCAGAGTCTCAAACCTTTGTCGATTGGGGTTTTGTCACGATATTCCGAACGGAATACGAAATTTACCCCCAATTTTAGCCAAACTCAAATTGAGGACACACCCTAATTCAACGTGAACGGATCTGGAGTAGGGGTCAAAAACGGCTGCGACAATAAACGCAACCACAATTGCGTTGCGAAGCTCATCGCTTTGCTAGAGCGGCCACAAAGACGAGCAAGAGTTCAAAAAAGCCAATTCCTAGCATGGCCAAGTTTCAGGAGTTACTGGAAATCTAGGAAACGTTGCGTCAAGAGGAAGCTCTGCATGGCTCAGAGTATCAGGGTAGTAAACTTCTTCTAGGCTTAGGCCATGGGCCGGGGCCGTTGGGCCCGCCAATTGACGATCACGCGAATCTCGGATGCGGCAAAGATCCTGGGCATCGCGCTTTCCCATTCCAACTTCGACTAGAGTGCCGACCATGATGCGAACCATATTGTGGCAAAAAGCATTTCCACGAATATCAATATGAACCTCAGGAGTGATTCGAATCAACCAAAGATAGCGCCGCGCATGCTCTGCTGTGCAATGAACGGAACGAAAACTTTCGTAGTCGTGGTCTCCAACTAAATAGTTTGCCGCCTCTTGCATGGCTTCCAAATTTAAAGGCTGACGGATATCCCAGGCAAAAAGTCGGTTAAAGGGATTTAATTTTGCTTGCTGACTAATGCGATAGACATAGCGCTTACCAATGGATTGCCGCTTGGCATCAAAACCCACATGCATGCGATCCGCTCGGTAGACTTTAATATTGGGGCCGACAAAATGAGAAAGGGCTGCAGGGAGAGTCCGCTCATCAAATCGACTGTAGAATTGGCAAGAGACAACTTGGCCACGAGCATGAACGCCCGCATCGGTTCGACCCGCAGGGGTTAATCGAGGACGCTCTCCCAGCAATTGCTCAAAGGCATCGGAGAGCTTCGACTCGATGGTTTCGAGTCCAGGTTGGTGCTGATAACCTGCATATTGGGTCCCCAGGTAAGAAATCCATAGACGCCAGGTGTTAAGCTGCATGCCCCTTTTTATCCCCATAGACGCGACCCGAAATGTCGTCGGCTTGCTGCGCCAAATCTGGGAGTGCTTGAAGGTGCTGTTGCAATTCTTTTTGGGTCATTTTCTGATTGGTTACAAAACGGTGCATCACACGCTTGTCAAACTGCAAGGGATCGATTTTCTTCTTCTCTGCCATCTTGAGGAGGCTCATACCACACCACATCTCAATAGCAAGGAAGGCTTGTTTACTCTACAACACCTACAAAAGGCAAATTCCTCATGGTTTGGCTCCAATCTAAGCCGTAGCCTACAACAAAACGATCCGGTATTTGAAATCCGCAAAAATCAATCAAGATAGTGCCATTATTTTGAGTGGGTTTTTCAAGCAAGGAGCAGAGTGAAAGACTCGCAGGAGAACGAGAACGAAGGTTTTCAAGAAGATAGCGCGCTGTGAGACCAGTATCAACGATGTCTTCAACGATCAAAACGTGACGGTTTTGGATCGGACGCGTTAAATCTTGAGTAATTTGGACCACTCCAGAGCTTTTGGTTGCTTCTCCATAAGAAGAGACTCCCATGAACTCGATTTCCTGAGAAAGTGTAATTTGCCTGCATAAATCGGCTAAAAATAGAAAGGAGCCTTTGAGAACTCCAATCAAGACCAAGGGCTCTGAAAGCTCTTGGTAGTGTTCAGAAATTTGTTTTCCAAGTTCCGCAATTCGTTTTTGAAGTTGTTCTTCAGAGATTAAAACATTTACAGTAGGCATTATTTACGATCTCCACAAATCTGCTCCAAGCGAGCAGAGTAGGATGTGCCTACAGGCGTATCCAGACTTGGTCAACAATGTTCTTGGCTTTTGGATCGAAGGCCAGCCCCAGCGCAGTTAAGTCTGCTGGCTAACTGTTGCCAAGGAGCAAAAGAGTCTTGCCGCGTCAGCATAGGCGCTAATACGCGGATCATCGATTGCGTGACTTCTTGGTTTGGAAATGCAAGTTGATAGAGGGCACTTTCCGAGTCATAGTTCCGAATGGTTAAATAACCGGTTTGAAACAATAGCGTCGGGAGTTGAATCTGCTCAACATCAAAGGCTCCTAGGTCTTCGCTCGATAACACAAGATTCTCTAAATCTAAGATAGGGTAGCTTTTCTCTTGAATGAGCTTAACGAGGAAACTGGGCGTGCCCGTTTGAGACCAGTAGTCTTCAAACTGTCCTCGATTAAGGGCTTTTAAGACCGAGCAGGGGTTATAAACCTTCTTCTCGGAGTAAGGAGAAAATCGATAGCCATTGTACCACTCCTGCAATGTTAAGTAGAGTTTCTCCAAGGAGCATCGATGTTTATGGGCGACGGCTTGGATGTGCTCTGAGAAATAAAGCCTCAATTCTTCAGGCTCGATTCCCAAGAGTGTGGCTGCTTGTTCGCTTAGGGTTAAGTCTTCTAGGTTATTAATACCGGAAAAGATGGATGTTTTATTAAACTTGGTGACGCCAGTGAGAAAAACAAAGCGTAGATGGCAATCTAATGCTTTGATAACTCCATAAAAGGACTTCAGAATCGCTCGCATAGCCTCTGCAATGTGTGGACGGTCGATATGTGCGAGCATCGGCGCGTCGTATTCGTCGATCAACAGCACCACGGAGCTTTGGCTGGAAAGCGCCTCTATCAAAGTAGACAAACAAGCCGCAGGAGTTGCTGCAGAAGCGAGGCTGATATCGAGATTCTGCGCAATGCGTTCTAACTTTTGCAGGAGGTCTCTTTCAAAGCGCTCCGGAGTGCTCATGTCCATTTCGACCAGGCTGATGCGCAAGACGGGGTGTTTAGGCCAGCTGTAATCACTCTGGCTTATCCAAAGACCTTGAAACAGCTCTCGATTGCCTAAAAAAATTTGCTCTAAGGTTGAAATCAGTAAGGTTTTTCCAAAACGTCTGGGCCTTGAGAGAAAGAAATTTTCTCCTGAACCGGTTAGGAGATGATAAAGCTGCTTGGTCTTGTCAACGTAAACGCAGTTGTTTTTAATGAGTTTCGGAAAATCAGCCGTATTATCAGGAAGGCGCTTCACGCATGTGGTTTAGCTGGAGTAGATGAGGATGTAAAGATGCGACTAGAGGGTTGCCAAGGAGCAAAAGAGTTTTGCCGCGTCAGCATAGGCGCTACACGCATCATCGACTGAGTGTCCGTGTTCGAACACGCATGAGCTTAAAAGGGCTACTCTTTATCGCTTGCCATTTTTCTAAGTTGGCGGGAATGGCTGCTTAAATTGTAAACTATCTTGCACTATCAAAACTTACTTGTTAGCCCTCGAGCATAGCCTAAATTTTTGTTAAAATTATTTGGAGTGTTAGGTGGCGTTGTTTGTTTTCGCTATTATCTTTGCGAGCTCTTGGGGAGTTGCTTCGACTGATTCGAGTTTGTTTTGCAATAATTTTTCTGTGCAGCTCTATCTTACCTCTGCCTCTGAAAAAGCCCTTCCTGAGCCTGTGCTTCCAGTTTTGCTAACGGACATAACTGAAAATGGGGTTGCGGTATCGACAGTAGCGGGTGCTGTGGCGATGGTGGACCCCACACAGATCGCTCAGAATGCTCGTTCTGGGTTGACAGTGGATTTGCTGAGCTGCAACGAAGCCTTGTCAGTCCAAGCGGGTCCACTACCTTGGGCCAGCAGTCCGACTCGCTTGGCTTTAGGAGACGATTGGCTTCGGTATGACGAAGGCGCTGTCATAGGAAACTGGGTCTTAATGACGGGTGTACTCGTTATCGGCGCGGGAGTGGCTCATAAAATGGGCTTTGAAGTGGTACAATTTCCAGGTGCACTCATTTTGCCAACCTTCTTCTTGATTTCTTCCACCTTTGCTTCTTCGATAGCACTCCTGCGAGAGGGTGCTCCGGGTCAACAAGCAATTGGTTGCTTGTCAATGTCTGCTTCATTGGTGGGCATTAGCATCGTTGCGCTGAGGCTATCCCCTCGATTTTTCCAAGCTCAATGGGATGAGGAAAATTGTGTATGGGTCGATCGAAGCGAAAGTCAAACAGGTTGGGTCCTTCGTTATGGGAAATTGTTTGATTCCTACATCAAGGGCAGGCAAGGCTATGTGGTGATCGAGTTGTTAACTTCCATAGCCGTAGGCACTTTAAAGTCGTATCAAATTTTAGAGCAAAATTGTGCGACATTGCTATGGTCAGGAGCTGCCGTTTACGATCTTTATGCTCTCTCACAAATAGCTCTGCATCCCCATCGAGATCGATATGCGCAAATTTTTTACAGCACAGTTGCTACACTCCAAGCAGTGGCATTAACCACGCAAGCCATCGCTTCGGTGTCCAGCTCGGAAGAGACGCAAGAGCAAGTTAAAGTGGTCACTCAATCAATCGTTACAGCAACTCGGTACGTGATGATGGTTAAAACCCTGCTCGGGGTTGGATTGCGAGCTAAAGACTGGTTCGATCGCTTTCGCCAGTCAAGGCTCGCTCCACCTTTATCTTTAGAGCCAGAAAAGCTATTGAAAGAAGCACTGCCCGAAGTTTCGGTTTTCCCTTCCACGGAACCCTTGGTAAATCTACTGCTTTCGGATCAGGGCCCAGAGTTGTTAGCTGTAGACGAAGGGAGCTCGATTGAGCAAGAGTTACGGTCAATGCAGGAGGTATTGTCTGCCGATACATCTTTACGAAGTGAAGAAGGATTGCAGCCGACCCTCATGGTCCAAGATCCTTTTTCATTCGGATTAAGCTCTATTCATGCCACTCCGAGAACTTTGAATGAAGCTATTGAGCATACCGATTATCATTTGAAAACCGACGAAATGTTGCCAATAAATCTGGAGAAACCACTTTGAACAATAAATTAGTGCTTTGTTTTTTGCTGCTCAATCACTTTGGATTCGCTGGATATTTCCACGAAACGAATGTATCCGATACGGTAGCCAATGAAGCACTAATTCGATTGATTTCGAATAAAACACTTCCTGAGAAAGAGCAGAAAGGATTGATGTCAGTAGGTCTTCATGCGCTGTTGCAATACCTTTCGCCACAGATTCAAGCGATGCCTGATTACGTCGGTCGATTTCGGGCGAACTGCTCGCTTTTTATGAACTTTCGTATCGAAAAAGTGTCCTGCGATGTGACATGGACTTGGGCTGAAATGAAAGCCATTGGCTATAACTTGAGTGCGAATTTTCATTTGCCTTCGGAATACCTGGAACAGATCCGACAAAGCGATATTATGCTGGTCAATATTGATGCGGATTGGAGTGGCAAAACGACAGCTTACTCGGAACAATATGCGTTGGGTCAATTTACTCGAACACTGCCTTGCGCATTGACAGCGAGTGTGACGGGGCCCTCTGAAACTACGACTGAATGGCTCAGTTCGAGCAAAAGCCAAAACTCCTCTCAAACACCGAGTGAAAGTTTAAGCAAATCATGGGATTTCAGCGCAACAACCTTTATTTCGCGTTCCAAAACCGCCAGCAGAATTTTGACGAACTCAAACGCGAGCTTAAGTCTAGGCTGTAGCAATAGTGTCACCGATACCGCTTCTGAAACCTTCGTCAGCAGTTTTAGTACAACTCCAAGTTTCACTCAAATCCAAGCTACCGGCTCACCTTCCAGGTCAACGTTGTTTGCTCGTCTCAGCTTGACTTTGCTAAATTCTGAAAGCTTAAGCCAGAGTGACTTGCAGACTGGATCACATAGTTTCACTAACTGTACAAATACTACGTGCCGGTAGAGTAGAAATCGGTAGATTTAGGCATTCCCTTTATGATAGCAACAGCGGCAACGTGCTTCATAAGAATCGTTGGCTCCAACGAAAACTTGACTTGTACTGCGATCTTTTAGACGAAAGCTTTTTGTTGCGGATGCTCCACATACAACACAAACGGCGCATTGTTTGGTCACCAGATCCGCAATCGCAAGCAGGTTTGGCATCGGGCCAAAAGGGCAACCGTCTGAGTCTTGATCCAGCCCGGATAGAATAACGCGGATGCCTGAATTCGCGAACTGTTCAACCAAAGGGATCAAGGAATGATCAAAAAACTGAGCCTCATCGATTCCAATCAGGTCGATTGGGCTTTGCAGCTGCTCAAGATATTGGACCATGTCATCGGGAGTTTCGATTGGAATCGAGGGAATCTTTTGAGCAGAGTGGCTGACAATTTGAATTTCATCGAAGCGGATATCGATTTTGGGCTTGAAAACGAGAATGCGTTGCTTGGCAATTTCGGCTCTTCTAAGCCTTCGGATCAGTTCCTCTGTTTTGCCAGAAAACATGGGCCCGCAGATGACTTCGATGACCCCGGTATTGAGTTGACGCATTGGTTCCATGGTTCTAATAAGCCCTTACATGATCAAAAATATTTCGAATTGGGAAGGGCGGAAACTAACCTTAAACGGATGGCTTTACAATAAGCGCGGTTCTGGAAAAATTCAATTTTTGCAAATTCGAGATGGAACGGGTTTTATTCAAGCGGTGATGAGCCGGCAGGATGTATCCGAAGAGGCTTTTGAGTCTGCATCAAGCTTGTCGCAAGAGTCTTCCTTGCAAGTCACTGGCGTCGTTCGAAAAGACGAGCGAGCCCCTTATTGCGGCTATGAACTTCAAGTGACGGATTTCAAGGCCGTTTCTCGCTCCGAAGAATATCCAATTTCGAAGAAAGAACACGGAGATGCTTTTCTCATGGACCATCGGCATCTTTGGTTGCGTTCTAGGCGGCAGCACGCAATTTTGCGCATTCGTGCCACGATTATTAAGGCTTGCCGCGATTACCTAGACTCCAATCATTTTTTATTGGTCGATAGCCCCATTTTTACCCCGAACGCTTGCGAGGGAACCTCCACGCTTTTCGAAACGCAATGGTTTGATCAAAGAAAAGCCTACCTTTCTCAATCCGGGCAACTTTATCAAGAAGCCGCTTGCATGGCTTTTGGGAAGTCTTATTGCTTTGGCCCAACTTTTCGAGCAGAAAAAAGCAAAACACGCCGGCACTTGAATGAATTTTGGATGGTGGAGCCAGAAGCTGCATTTATGGATTTGGAAGGCGATATTCAGCTTGCCGAAGATTTTTTATGCTTCGTGGTTGAACGAGTTTTGAACCAGCACGAACAGGAACTCGTCGAGATTCTTGAGCGTGATTTAACAGTCGTCAAGAATACCCAAAAGCCGTTTCCAAGATTGCATTACCAAGATGCAGTGCATAAAATCCAAGAACTTGGGATGGAAATTGAGATGGGAGGCGATTTTGGAGCTCCTCATGAAACCGAACTGACGAAACAGTATGATCGGCCTTTAATCGTCACGCATTTCCCAGCCGCGATTAAAGCCTTTTATATGAAAAAAGATTCGGCGGATCCGACCTACGCTGCTTGTATGGATGTTTTAGCCCCAGAAGGCTATGGCGAGATTATTGGGGGCGGGCAGCGTGAGGAAAATTTGGATCTTCTCTTGCAAGAAATCGATCGACACGGTTTAAATCAAGCAGATTTTGAATGGTTTTTGGATCTCAGGCGCTACGGCTCCGTGCCACATGCCGGTTTTGGGATGGGAATTGAACGCTGTGTCGCTTGGATCTGCGGCCTGCATCATGTGCGAGAGACGATTCCATTCGCTCGCACGCTAGACCGACTCAGTCCATGAACCTGTTTGATTTAGTTGACCGGCGGGGGTGCTAAGCGGTTTTTACCTTGCAAAGCATCGTTAATCCGCTGCGCAAGTTCCTCTGATTCTGGCGAGTTATCTTTCGAGTGAACTCGAAAAAGCTTTCGATTGCGATCGCCTGTGATCACACGAAGCTCAAGAACGTCAGACACGCCTTCTAGAATTCGACCTAGGCCTTGAGGACTGGATTCAGGGCCCAGTTGTTCCAAGACTCGAGTCGTTCTTTCTGGGCTCATCCCGAGACGAGAAGCTGCTCGTTGAGGAGTTGCGAAAGAATCCAAATTTCTTTGAATCAAGGCAATTCGTTGCTCTACGTCTCTTAAGCCTGGGGCTTCTCGATTTCCATGATGGCGCAGCAAATACGCTTCGTAGAGAGCGACTGCCTGGCGAAACTGTTCTCGCAGAGAAGTGGTGGGACCTTCTCTTTGGACGGTTTGAAGCAATTGATTAAACCTGGTTTGATGCTGTGCAAGTCCGGTTCCGCGCAAAATAGACCAGGCGAGGGTTGCCGTTGCCCAAGCACCTTTCAAAAAGCCATTCGGATTTTCATTCTTTCGAGCTGCAAAACTGACTGAAGGCACGAGTAAACTGAAGGCGAAAGAGAGTGTGAATATTTTTCTAATCATTTATTTGGCTCCAATTTGTTTGAGCTCTTGATGGGCTGCCCAGCATAAAGACACACTGGCCGCAATAACAGCGACAAATCCGACCGCTCCAACCAACAGCTTCTCCTGGCTAAGGTAACCTTTTTCTGAAAGAGCTTTGGGTGATTCTGTCAAGGGCTCGTGCTTCACTTCGAACTTGATGAGTGATTTCAGGTCGGGCTTTGGAGTCGCCTCTGAGCAGGTATCGGCATCCAAAGGGATTTGATCTTCTGCACACAAAATCCAGCATTCCTGATCACTTTCATTCCAGCGATAAGCATCCGCACATTCATCCGCGAACAAAGAAAAAGCAAATAGAAAATTAATTACTAAAAAAGATTTCATTTATTATTTTATTATGGAACATTTAATTTGATTCAAGTCGATATTTTTATATCGCTTCAGGACTCTGCCGCCAAAATTGTCTTGAACCGCGAGACAGAGGGTTTGATCTTCCAAGCTGCAATTGACGAGTGAAAGATTTGATTTCAACAGTGCTCGATGGCATTCGTTTTGAGGAACGAACGTAGGAGGAAGCCTGCCCGCCAGGCTCTCTATCGTTACAATGCGTGTCAATAGATCAATCGATTCGTGTTTAAGCTTCACACAGCGAATCGAATCATGGAGTTCAAAAGATCCATGAGACCAAAGATCGGAGATATTGGCAAAATGAGCAGCAGTATCCAAACACAATGCAGCCTTGGAACTCTTGCATTCAATCAGGTACCTCTCGGTGGCCAATGGGTATGTCGCTGGCAAGCGGCAGTATTGAGAATCTAATTCAACCGGATTGCTTCGAAGCAATTCTTCATGAGTGAGGATCTGCTCTCTGAGAGAGGCTTTGGCTTCCCGAGCATGGCGGACATCCTTCAAGAACATCATGGTTTGCTCATGATTGCTTGAATCCCGGATTTTTTTAATCCGATCGAACATGGGCTCAGCCATGAGATTTCCCACCGCTAAGTAGAATAAGATTCCAAACAATCGTTGCTTAGCCTGCATGATAAAAATCTCTTACTGGGTTAACTTGGTTGCGTTGAGGGTCGCAATCACTTCTTTGTGTTCTTCAATCAAGTTGCTGGTCACTTCGATCAGGTTGCTCGTCGCTTCCTTGTGTTCCTCTCTTTGCTCTCTCAATTTGCTCGCTTCTAAGGCAAAATTCGCCATAGCGTCTTTTAAAATCTGTCGACTATTTTCTTGTTCCTGTTTCATTCTTTTGATTTTCTCAAAAGCGGACTCCGTTTGAGCGAAGAGAATGGAGGTTAAAAAGAGCGAGCTTAGGGTAAATATTTTTTTCATCGTTTTCCTTTTTTATTGAACTAGTTTAATTTCCAGAAACCTTTTCGCAAACTCGCCTAGAGCATCCGTTAAAGATCCCATTTCTTCCAGAGTTTTCAGATGATTGGGTAACTCAAGAAAATAGTTTGAATCTGTGGCCAAATGTTTTTCAAATTCAGTCACTTGCTCTTGATTCATGCTCTCAAACGAATCCACCACCGCGTTGATATTCAATCGAATATCCTCATTTTCAAGAGCTCGAGGCTGAACGGACTGGAAATAGTGAAAAATAGAATCCGCAAGATTTTTGTCTGAATCGTTTGAGTAGTGCTTCAACGTCGTCGTAGCAGCCAAAAGAAGATCATGTCCTTGTAGAAAAGCAAAAATTCCAAAAGCCAAACGCGAAGAGCCTCCCAGGGTCTGAACATAGGAGGCAAACTCTGAAAATTGAAGAGAGTCTAGCTTAAAATAGATTTTGCTTTTCAGCGTTGATTCTTGATAGTCTTTTGAATCGCTTTCAAGAATTGCCGAATAAGGCTCGATTGCTCCAATAAGTGCTTTGTTCGGATGCTTTCGAAAGTAAAATAAGGCTTCCGGATCATGATTTTGTTCCAAAATTCGCTCGAGCAGCTGCCTTTGCTCCTCTTCGGTCCATTGGAATGCGTTGGCATCGGATTCGAATTGAGAAGTCAATATTTCAATAATTCGGGGCTTCGAGGCTGTTTTACTCAGAGCGTAAACGTAAGCTTCGGGCAGTTTTCCTTTCGAGCCGATCAAATAGATTTGTTGAATGCCCGTTGTTTGAGTCAAGCGATCGCCTAAGCGCTTTGCGCCTTGGTTCAAAGAGAGGACTTGATCAATATAAGCAGGAAACGCGCTTGGATCGGATCTGAGATCTTTGGTGTAAGGGCTCAGATCAACAGCATTCATGTTAAGCTCTCGGCTGTGGCAACCGCCTAAAAAAGCAAGGACCATCAAGACTCGTTTTACCATGCGTACCCCACTCGGACTCCGGGAATAAAACGAAATTGATTCTCTCGGTAAGCGATTTCTTTGCCTACAGGAATATCCCAATCGTATTCAACACCCGCGCTGAGTCCTAATAGGAGGCCCGTCTCAAAAATGCGTTCCCAGCCTGCATAAAATGAAGGCCGGATTCGCCAAGCATAGCGAAAGCCGCCAAAGCCGATTGCTTGCTGAGCGTAAACACCTGTTTGAAGCCAAAATTCAGCATAAAAACTCGCTTTTGCCATCCATTCGGACAGTCGGTATTTGATACCTCCACCGGCAAGAAGCGACCACTGCTCAGCTACTCTTGGATTAAAGTTGAACCGAGTTATGGCGAGGCTCGTACTGTCAAAAGAGATCGGAAACGTCATCGTCAAAAATTCCAATAGGCGAAGTTCGTAATCGAGTGTCAGCCGGCCGTTCAAAAAGGGATCCGCGAATAACGAAACCTGCATTCCGTGTGATGCTGCCCGATAACCGTAGGCTTTTGGATCCAAATCGATGATCAATTGAGTTAGGTCATCCGATGGATTCTTGGCTGAAGGAGTTGCACTGGAAAAAAAACAGCAACTTAAAATCATCCAAAAATACGCTGCATTTTTTCTCATAAATTAGAGCCTATTTTATTCATATATTTTCCTGTGTCAATACCGTTGCTTGATTTCGATTAAAAATCTGGCCGCTTTTTCGAGAGAAGCGAGTCCTACTGGATCGGTCGTCAATTTACCACGCAGATCTCGTTCTTGGCTTCCTGTTAAGAACTGACTTGAACCCAAGGCTCCGAAGCTGAGCGCCGCATTTGAGACTACTCTTTGATCCCTTGAACACACAGTATCCAGAAAAAAAAGCGCTAACAAACGGGTTCTTGATGAGCCAAGCAAGGCGCTTCATACTCAACCCCTTGTCAAATATGCTGCTTTAAGGCAATAAGGTCCCCATCCATGCAGTATCCCAATTCGCATCCTCAAACAGGCTCTGGCAATTTAGAAGGCGATCGAATTCCTAAACAACGCGTGATGGAACCCCGAGTCAATCGTCGCATTCGCGTTCCTGAAATTCGCGTCATTATGGAAGACGGTGAGCAACTGGGTGTTTTGCCAACCCAGGAAGCTTTGCGAAAAGCGGAATCGATGGGAATGGACTTGGTCGAAGTTTCTCCGATGGCAAAGCCACCGGTTTGTAAAATCATGGATTATGGGAAATTTAAGTACCAACAAAAGCGCAAAGCCAACGAAGCTAAAAAGAAGCAGCAGGTTATTGAGCTCAAAGAAGTGAAACTTCGACCTAAAACCGATGTTCACGATTTTGAAACAAAAATAAATCGCCTAAAAACATTTCTAGGCGATGGCAACAAAGGCAAAGTGACGGTGATGTTTCGAGGCCGGGAAATTGTGCACCCACAAATTGGTTTTGAGCTGATGAAACGAGTCGTTGAAGCCCTTCAAGAAGACGCTATTGTTGAATCTCCAGCGAAAATGGAAGGTCGACAGATGGTCATGATTGTAGGACCTCAGAAGAAGAAGTAACCCCCCTTGTGTTTTTAAGAAAAAGAGAGGAATTGGAAGAGGCGTATGGCAGGTTGTAATAAAAAAAGAGGCTTCAAGCCCAAAATGAAGAGTAACCGTGGAGCGATGAAGCGGCTTTCTGTGACAGGAACCGGCTTGATTAAGGTTCCCAGCAAAGGGAAATCTCATTGTTTAAGCAATAAAAATCGCAAACGCAAACGCAACTTGCTCAAAGCAGGATACTTAAATAAAGGTGATTCTTTGCGCACAGAACGCATGATTCCCTATTTGTTTTAAGTTTCATTTAAAAAAGGATTTAGTATATGGCTCGTGTAACTCGTGGATTTAAGGCTCGTCATCGTCGTAAACGCATCTTGAAATTGGCTTCAGGCCACATTGGCACTCGAAATCGACTCTTTCGAACCGCTGTAGAAAGTGTTGAAAGAGGCCTTGTTTATGCTTACCGAGATCGAAAAGTTAAGAAACGAGAATACCGAAAGCTTTGGATTACTCGTTTGAATGCGGCAGCCCGCCAAAATGGCTTGAGCTACAGCGTCCTTATGGCTAAGCTCAAAGCAGCTGATGTTGCTCTCGATCGACGCGCTCTCTCTGAATTGGCAATTTCCGATTCAGCGGCGTTCGCGGCGCTCGTGGGTCAAGTCAATGCAGCCGCTTGAGGAACTGAGACAAACCGCGGAGTCTTCGTTTGCCTCTTGCGCGAGTCTCGAAGAGCTCGATTCCCTGAAAGTTCACTACTTAGGGAAAAAAAGCCCTCTTTCTGAAATTTTGAAACAGATGGGGGCTCTTTCAATTGAAGAAAAACGTGAAAGAGGGGCTCAAGCGAATTCCCTGCGAGATGATCTCAATCGTTGGGCCATTGAAACAGCAGGGCGTTTGGACCAAGTTCGAATTGAACGTTTAAGAGACGGTTGGATTGATGTTACGCTCCCAGGGTGTCGGGTCGACGAAGGTCGCCAGCACATCCTTTCCCAGACGGCCCAAGAGATTCTAGAAATCGTTCGTGAGCTTGGGTTTGACTCCGTACGCGGTCCGGAGATCGAGCACGATTTTTACAATTTTGAAGCCCTCAATATTCCTCAGCAACATCCTGCTCGAGAGATGCAAGACACATTCTACCTGACTCCAGGCGTTGTGTTGCGTACTCAGACAAGTCCGGTTCAAATTCGTGCCATGTTGGCAAGAAAAGAAGCTTCTATGAGAGTCGCTTGCTTGGGAAAGGTTTTTCGACACGATCAAGATTCGACTCATTCTCCGATGTTTCACCAGATCGAATTACTGGCTTTGGATGACAACATTTCGTTTGCGGATCTGAAAGGGACTCTCACTTATTTGATTCATAAACTTTTTTCGAGTCGTTCACAGCTTCGACTAAGGCCCAGTTATTTTCCTTTTACCGAACCCAGTGCAGAAGTGGATATCAGCTGTTTTGCTTGCGACGGCAAAGGATGTCGACTGTGTAAACAATCTGGATGGATTGAAATTTTAGGCTCTGGCATTGTTCACCCCTTTGTCTTGCGGGCGGTGGGGCTCGATCCCGAAAAAGTACGAGGATTTGCGGTTGGGATGGGGCTTGAACGCATCGCAATGTTGCGTCATGGGATCGATGATATTCGCTACTTTTTTGAAAACGATCAGCGCTTTCTCAGTCAATTTTGAATTATGCACATCAGCCAGCAAACTTTACAAACTTTTCTTGATTTATCCTCTCTGTCCAAAGAAGAGATCGCCAAACGCTTGACCGAAGCAGGTCTGGAAGTGGAGGGCATGGCTCAGCATGATGAAGATACGATTTTTGAGCTTAAAGTCACTCCCAATCGACCGGATGCTTTAAGTCATATTGGGGTTGTTCGAGAGCTCGCTGCGACACTAGGGGTTCGGCCCAGTTTTTCAGTTCCATCGCTGAAAGAGCTTGGAGCTCCCATTCACGATTGGGTTCAGGTCCAAATTGAAGCAAAAGAGTCTTGCCCGCGCTATGCTTGTCGAATCATCGAGGGCGTGCACGTAGCCCCAAGCCCAGATTGGCTGGTCTCCAAGCTTGAAAGCCTGGGTCTTAAGTCCATTAACAACGTGGTTGATATTACAAACTGGGTTTTATTGGAACGCGGCCAGCCTCTGCATGCTTTTGATTTGGATCAAATCGCTAAGTCCAAAGGACGCATCAATCTTCGAATTCGAAAAGCAATTCTGGGTGAAAAGATTGTTCTCTTAAATGATCAAGAATGCGAGCTCAGTGAAGAGGAGTTGGTCATTGCCGATGAAGAAACGCCAATTGCCTTAGCCGGTGTGATGGGTGCAAAGAATACGGAGGTTTCCAAAGCAACTCAGAATATTTTGCTTGAATCTGCGTACTTTGAACCCACTGGCATACGCAAAACCGCAAAACGCTACGGTATTTCAACGGACTCGAGCTATCGCTTCGAACGGGGAACCGACCCGAATGGAGTGATCCAAGCACTTGAACGCGCAGCGAGCCTCATGATCGAGCTTGCGGGAGGACGTGTCCGAAGAGAAGCGGTGGATATTTATTCGAAACCGATTGAGCCTTTGGAGATTCCATTTCGCCCAAATCGCTTGCTTTCGATTTCTGGCTTATCGGAAATCGATATGCCCGAACTCAGATTGCGTTTTTTAGGTTTGGGCATTGAAGCCGCCGGTCGGACTGGCCACGATTCCTTATATTTTCGGGCACCAACCTGGCGCCCGGATCTTCGAGAGGAAATCGATTTGATTGAGGAAGCCATTCGCTTGATCGGTTTTGATCAAATTCCGCTTAGATTAAGCAGCAGCCGAAAGTTTGAAGCTCAACGAATCGACGTTGATATCGATCGTTTGGAACAGGCGATACGCCTTCACTTTTCAAAAGCTGGGTTTTACGAATGCATCAATTACGCGTTTGGATCTCCTTCTGAAATGGCTCTATTCTCAAGCATCAAGCCCATTAAAATACAAAATCCGTTAGGCGAAGAAGCTTCGGTGATGCGTACCCATCTGTTTCCTGGCTTGCTGAGAAATCGATCCCTGAACTTAAGAAACCAAAGCAAAGAAATGTCTTTTTTTGAGATAGGGTGCGTTTTTGAGGGTCCTAATCCGAATGGTTCGCTTCCTGATACGGCCCAGTTGACGGTTGAGAATATGAGTTTCGATTCTTATGCCGTCGAACGCTTGCTGGTAGCGGGCATTCAATCACCGGGTGATTTCTTGAAGTTGAAAGGAAGCCTTGAACAGTTTTTTGAAGCTTTGCATGCTTCTGTCTCTTTTGCTGTTGCTTCCAACGCTCCTAGTTATTTTCACCCTCGTCAAGTTGCTGAAATTCGCGCAGCGAATACAACTTTGGGATATGTAGGCTTTTTGGATCCTGCGCTCGGAGAAGTATCCAGGTGTTGCGCGTTTGAAATCGATTTAAAAATGCTGCTCCCAGGGTGCTTTAAGATTCCTCAGATGAAGCCCTTGCTTAAATTTCCCAGTATCGAAAGAGACTTTGCTCTGCTGGTTGATTCCAAGTTGCCTGCAGGAAATTTGCTGGATACCGTTCGAAGTTTCAAAGCATTCAACTCTTTGTTGGAATCCGTTGAAATTTTTGATGTCTATCAAGGCAAAGGAGTTCCGGAGGACAAAAAATCCATTGCATTGCGAATTCGCCTGAGACATCCTGAACGGACTTTAAAAGACGAAGAAATAAACCCTTTGTTTGAGGAGCTGCTGCAGCAATTCCGATTAAGCCATCAAGCCATTCTCAGAGAGGCTTGAGGGCCCAGCTCTTGGGTGCTAGCTTAAAAACACGATTCATTCATAGCATGCAAGGTTTTTAAGATGCGAGTTGAAATACGATAGGGGTCTGCGTTGGCTCCTGGCCTTCGATCTTCGATATAGCCGCATTTTTTGTTTGCTACCGGTTCTGGAATACGAATGGATGCTCCTCGATCGCAAGCACCCATCTTAAATGTGTTGATATCGGAGGTTTCGTGTAAACCCGTTAAGCGTTCTTCGAGGCCAAAGCCGTATTCTGCGAGATGCTCTGGATGATGCTTCGATAAAGCTTCAACCAATTGATGGATCGAAGACCACCCTGTCTCCGGATCTCGCATGGCCTGAGTGGAAAAATTCGTATGCATTCCGGCTCCATTCCAATTGGCTTTAGGCTTGCAGGACCAATTGATTGTGATGTTGCCATCCTCGGCTAGACGGATCAAAAGCCATCGAGCTATCCAGACTTGATCTGATATTGTAAGGGGATCCGCCGCTTCATGCTGCAAACCTCGATAACCAATTTGAAACTCCCATTGCGAAGGCATCACTTCGGCGTTGATCCCGTAAATGGCGAGGTTGGCCTCGGCGCAAGCAAATGCATGCGCTTCAACTAAATCACGGCCGAAGGTTCGATCCGAGCCAATGCCGCAATAATAAGGACCTTGAGGAGCCAGTTCTTTCTCTGTTGGCCAGCCCAAGGGCCGTTCTCCTTGATACAGCGTGTATTCTTGCTCAAATCCAAACATGGCTTGCTCGTCTGAGGGGCTGTTTTGAAGCTCTTGCCTAAGTTTCGCACGGTAATTCGTTTCGTGGGCCGTTCCATCGGTGTTCAACACTTCGCACAAGACCAAGTAATGATTTTCTCCACGAATGGGGTCGTTCACAAAGTAAGCGGGTTTTAAAATCAGATCCGAGTGACTGCCCGAAGCTTGATGAGTCGAAGAACCATCAAATCCCCAAATTGGAAACGAGTCCAGAGTTGGCAGTGAGTTTGAAAAATCCAGCATTCGGGTTTTATTGCGGAGAGCTTGAACCGGCTTTGTACCATCCAACCAAATATATTCGCAGAAACTGATCATGTTCACTCCTCTTAGTTCATGAGAACGGTCAAGTGACCTTTTTTCTTCGCCGGAACGGGTTTATTCATCGCTGCTTGGGCCATGCAAGTCGCTACTTCGTGCGCAAGGTCTTGATAGATCGAATTTTCGTGAGTTAAGTTTGGATCCAGGGGGAACTGACCCAAATTGCGAACATGAAGCTGAGACCAGAGATCGGATTCTTGCTCTCCTCGAAACATCGGATGCTTTTGAGAACAGTGCTCACACAGGTAATAGCTCATGTTTTCAATCAATCCGAAGGCGGGAATATTCATTTTATCCAGCATGGCTTTGGCGCGCACCACATCCGCCTTGGAAAGAGGGTGTGGAGTGGAAACAATGACAGCCCCCGCCGTGCGAACTCGTTGAGAAACCGTCAAGTGGATATCTCCGGTGCCAGGAGGCATATCGACGACTAAATAATCCAGATCACCCCAAGCTACGTTGTTGAACATCTGCATCGAAGCGGAAGCGATCATCGGTCCGCGCCAAATCATAGCCGACTCCGTATCGACTAAAAACCCGATGCTCATGAGCTTGATTCCCTCTTTCTCAATCGGAAGCATGTAGTTTCCTTCGCCTTCCGGGCCTGGCACTCCCAAGATGCTTGTATCGCTTGGAATATCAAAAAGCGTGGGAACAGAAGGCCCATAGACGTCTGCATCCAGCAGTCCGACGCGACAGCCCATCTTTGCCAAGGCCAAGGCCATATTTTTCGCAATCGTGCTTTTGCCGACGCCTCCTTTACCAGAAACGATTAATACGATGTTTTTAACATCGGCCAGGCCTTCCTTTTGGATGCTTTGCTCCACTGCAGCCTGGACATCTGCAAAAACATTTAATTCGACCTCTGTATCCATAGGAAGCTCAGACATAGCTGCTTTTTTTACAGCCATCGCGCAATCTTGCTTTGAACGCAGCGCAAAAGTCGGCAAGACCAAATCGATTTGCAACTTTTTTTCGACGATTTCAATTCGACGGACCCATCCCAGTTCAACAATATTTTTTTCAAATTCGGGAACCCGAATCTCCGAAAATTGCTTTAACAAAATATCCTTTAACATGAACATCGGACTAACGTCGTATGGATCCAAAGTCAAAGACTCCATTACTGTGAACTCTATGAAGACGGTCGTTTCAGTGATTGGTTTGGGATACGTTGGATTACCGCTCGCATTGGAGTTTGCCAAACACTTTGAAACCGTGGGTTTTGACTTGAGCATCGATCGAATAGAAGAACTGCGAACTTGCTTTGATCGGACAGAGCAGACTAGTGTCGAAGAACTTCAAGAAACAACGCTCAAGATAAGCTCTGATCCGGAAGTTTTAGTCCGAGCCAATTTCCATGTTATTACGGTTCCCACTCCCATCGACAGCAGCCGAAACCCAGACTTGACTTGTTTGATCAGCGCCAGTCAATTAATAGGGACATATCTTAAAAAAGGAGACACGGTCGTATACGAGTCCACCGTATACCCCGGATTAACAGAAGAAGACTGTCTTCCGATCCTGGAACGAGCCTCAGGCCTTCAAGCGGGTCAGGACTTTCAGCTTGGTTATTCACCCGAACGTGTGAATCCTGGTGATCCGGTTCATGCGCTAACCCATATTACGAAAGTGGTTTCGGGTATTGATTCCGCCAGTTTGAACCGCATTGCTGAAGTCTACAGCAAGGCCATTAAGGCCGGTGTCTATCGAGCACCAACGATTAAAACGGCCGAAGCGGCGAAAGTCATTGAAAACACTCAGCGCGATCTCAACGTAGCGCTGATGAACGAGCTGGCTGTTATCTTTCACAAAATGGATATCGATACTGGAGAAGTGCTTAAGGCCGCTCAAACAAAGTGGAACTTTTTGCCTTTTAAACCGGGTCTTGTCGGCGGCCATTGCATCAGCGTGGATCCTTACTACTTAACGCACAAAGCCCAGGCGTTGGGATACCACCCGGAAGTTATCTTGGCAGGGCGGCGCATCAACGATCAGATGGGAGCCTATGTGGCTCAGCAGACGATTCTACAGATGATCCATCAAGGCATCTCGATCAAAAACGCCCAAGTCGGGATTTTGGGAATTACCTTTAAAGAAAACTGTCCAGATATTCGAAATACCAAAGTGGTCGACATGATCAACGAACTGCATCGATTTGGAATTAAGACCTTTGTTCATGATCCGATGGCGTATCGCGAAGAAGTTTTACTTGAGTACAGCCTTGAACTGATTGATTGGGATCAGATGCCGCGTGTGGGGGCTTTTGTTTTGGCCGTTGCACACGATCAATACAAAAATTTAGAGACCAATGCCTATCTCAAAAAACTCGAACCCAACGGCCTGGTAATAGACGTCAAAGGTATTCTGGCTCCCACTCAAGCATTTCCCGTTTGGAGGCTATAACATGATTTTGATAACCGGTGCCGCTGGCTTTGTTGGAGCCAGTTTATCTCGACGCTTTCTTAGAGAAGGGCAATGCGTCTTAGGTCTGGATAATTTGAATGACTACTACGACCCAGCACTTAAAAAGGCTCGATTGGATTGGCTCAAACATCCTAATTTTCGTTTTATCAAACTGGACTTAGCGAATCGAGATGCGATGGAAAAACTCTTTTGCAACCATTCGTTCGATCAAGTCATCCATCTAGCCGCTCAAGCCGGAGTTCGTCATTCTGTCACGCATCCGCACGTCTACATCGACTCGAATGTGACGGGCTTCCTGCATATCCTAGAAGGTTGCCGAAACGCCACAATCCCTCTGATCTACGCTTCAACCAGTTCGGTCTATGGAAAAAGCACACGACTCCCATTTTCCGAAGATGACCCTTGTGAACACCCCATCACTCTATACGGAGCAACGAAACGAGCCAACGAACTCATGGCTTATTCTTACACGCACTTGTACACGTTTCCGACCACTGGGCTTCGATTTTTTACCGTGTATGGGCCTTGGGGTAGGCCTGATATGGCACTGTTTAAGTTCACGGCGAACATCTTAAAAGGCGAGCCGATCGAGGTATACAACCATGGCGATATGCTGCGAAATTTTACCTACGTAGATGATATCGTCGAAGGCATTTTTCGACTCAGCCAAAAAAAAGCAAGAGGAGCTGAAATTTATAACCTAGGGAATCCGCTTAGCACTCCTCTCATGGATTACGTCCAAGAGATTGAGGTCCAGACAGGCAAAAAAGCCATTCTCAATTTCATGCCCATGCAACCGGGAGACATTGCGCAAAACCCTGCGGATACCCGAAAACTCCAATTAGCCATTGGTTTCACCCCTCAGGTCCGTATCCAAGAAGGCATTCAACACTTCGTTGCTTGGTACCGAGATTATTATGGCTTAAGAACGTGTTCAGCTAAAAAATCGGCTACTCGGTCCAAATCAAAAGGCCAAGGATAGCAAATTTGAACATCGGGGTATTGCTCCTGCAAATTTTTGACAATCTCCGGGATCTCAAACGCTGAATGCACACCTCCGGGAGTAAACATGGTCGTAAGGAGCTGAATATCTCGATAACCTTCGGAAACGAGCATCCGAACGGCTTCTTCGATGCTGGGTCCACAAAACTCATTGTAAGCAATTCGTAAGGTTCGATCTTCCAGCTTCTGAGCAAGTTTTTCAGCGATGGCTTGTACCCCAAAACAAAAAGGATCGTTCTCAGGCGTTCGAGGCCAAGCTCGGATTTCTTGATCGAGCGAACGTTCTTCTTGGCTTATCGAAGCACCGTTTCGATTACGTTGAGCCTCCAACATACGCAAACGACTGATTTTATCAGAAGGATAGTCGCTTGGAACACCACCATGTCCAATCAAAATGACGGCTTTTTTATTCATGCCACTGGCCTATCAGATCGCATGAGATACACCAAGAGTAACAGCCCGGGCAAGGCAATCAAAGTCGATATTGAAAAATAAGCCGTCCAAGATAGTTGGTCAGCAATCCATCCGCAGGGAGAAGCCAAAAATGTTCTGCCGACTGCCGTCAAAGAAGATAAGAGAGCGTATTGGGTGGCTGTGTAGGATGCATGGCAAAGTTTCGATAAATAGGCCACGAGCGCAGCCGTACCCATTCCGCTCGTGATATTTTCAATGGCAATCACCAGCATTAAAACCGTCGTTTCATGTCCAGCCTGTGCTTGCCAAACAAAGGCCAGATTCGATAGAAGTTGCAGAATTCCGCATACGAAAAGCGCTTGATAGATTCCAGTTCGGCTCATCAACCACCCTCCCAGAAAACCTCCTCCAAGCGTGGCAGCAAGGCCAAATATTTTGGTAATATGCGCGATTTCGATTTTACTAAATCCAACTGCGACATAAAACGGACTCGTCATGTTCGAAACAAAAGCATCTCCGAGTTTGTACAAAATGACAAAAACAAGAATCGAAATCCACCGTGGTCTCTGAGCAAAGTCAAGCAAAGGCTCCCAAACTGCTTGGGTGAACCAATGAGACGAAGAGGAAGGGGTCAATGGAGGCTGCGGAGCAGGTTCTGAACCCAACAAGGTTGCCAGTATCCCGCAGAGCAAGACAGCAGCCATCAACCCATACACCGTTCCCCAGGCAAAAAAAGAAGCTAAATAAAGAGCCCCGGCACCCGATATCATCATGCCGATCCGATACCCTAAAACAGCGGTAGCAGCTCCTGCCCCGTAAAGTCTTTCGTCCAAAATATCGACCCGATAAGCATCGATCGCGATATCTTGCGTGGCCGATAAAAAAGCAACCAACAAAGCTAGAAGCGCAATAAATCGAAGATTTTCAGCTGGGTTTGTCAAAGAAAATCCGAGTAAGCTCAGCAACAGCAACACCTGTGAAAGCAGCATCCAAGAACGTCTGCGGCCCAGCGCTTGAGTGAGCCAAGGGATCGAAAGTTGGTCAACGAGGGGAGACCACAAAAATTTAAAGGTGTAAGGTATCCCGACTAAAGCAAAAAGGCCAATGGCTGTGTTATTGGCTCCCGATTCGGCTAACCAAATTCCCAGTGTGCCACCGGTTAATAAAAGAGGAAGTCCGCTGGCAATACCCAGAAGAAAAATGATTCCAATTCTTTGATCCCAGTAAATCAAAAAGGTGTTTTCTCCTCAAAAGTCATCCATTGTTGTGTTCGGGGATGGTAACACGAAAATCGAGCCGCATGTAAAGCGATGCGGCCATGGAACCGGCTGTCCGCTCCGTACTTGGTATCACCTAAAATCGGATTCCCAAGAGAGGCGAGGTGAACACGAATCTGATTCTTGCGCCCCGTCTCAATTCGGATTTCACATCGAGTCCAGTATTTGGATTGTTCCAAAGTTCGATAGTGGGTCACCGCACGCTTCCCCAGAGCTGCATCGGTTGTGATATAGCTTTTTAGGGCTTTGTTTTCGGCGAGTAGGCCTTCGACCGTTCCGGAAGCTTGCTTGGGATGTCCTTCGACTAAAGCGTGATAAATTTTTTCGAACCGACTCCAATTGGTTTCCAGAATGGCTTCTATTGAGGAAGATTTCGCAAAAATCATGACTCCTGAAACTTTGCTATCCAAACGGTGAGTGAGAATAACCGACGTATGCTTGCGAATCTGTTGAACAAATTTTTCAGATGTCATTCCAGCGGGCTTGCACGTGACGAGAATCGCGTCATCTTCAAAGAGAATGGGGTAGGGAGACTGGGCTTGACTGCGTTCACGATGAGAAAGCAACTCAAGCTTGGCACCTGGAAGCAGGATGAAGTGAGGTCTGTTGTGAACGGTGCCATCGACTCGAACAAATCCGTTTTGAATGTACTCACGAGCTTTGCTGCGCGAAGCGAGTCGAAAGTGTTTTTGAACGCCATCAAGAAGGTTCATGTATCATACTCGCTTCAACAAAAGCTTTAAACAGTGGGTGAGGGCTCAAAGGCTTCGATAAAAATTCAGGATGGAACTGGCAAGCAATAAAGAATGGATGGTTGGAAAGCTCCACGACTTCTACCAATAGACCATCGGGAGACAAACCACTTAATTGAAGTCCAGCGTTTTCCAATTGACTCCGAAACGCGTTATTGACTTCGAAGCGATGACGATGGCGCTCAAATATCTCTTGGCTGCCGTAGATTTGGTGTGCCAGTGAGCCCAGTTGCAGAGAGCAAGGGTAAGTCCCGAGCCGCATGGTTCCGCCTTTTCGCGTAAGGCCTGCTTGATCTGGCATAAAATGAATCACTTGGCAGTCTGATTGAGGATCAAATTCTTGAGAAGTTGCTTTAGGCAAATTGGCTTGATGACGCGCAAATTCGATCACTGCGATTTGAAGGCCCAAGCAAATGCCCAAAAATGGAATGCGGTGCTCTCGGGCGTATTGGACCGCATCGATTTTACCTTGTGTTCCTCGTTCTCCAAAGCCACCGGGCACGAGAATCCCATCGAGGCCTTGAAACGGTTCTGAGCCTTGATGCTCGATTTCTTCTGAATCGATATAGCGGCAGTTTACTTTCACTCCACAAGCAATACCAGCATGAATTAAGGCTTCGTTAACGCTTTTATAGCTTTCGGTTGGGTTGACATACTTGCCTACAACCCCAATTTGAACCACCCCGGTTGGCGATTTAAAGCCTTGAACCACGCGTTCCCAGCCAGATAAATCTACCGAGGGTGCCGAAATATTGAAAGCTTCTAAAATGCGCTGATCCACACCTTCTTGAGAAAAGACCAGCGGAACTTCGTAAACTGTTTGCAAATCGGGACAACTGGCAATGGACTCTACCGGTAGATTACAAAACTGAGAAATTTTTGATTTGATCTCAGCCGTCACGGGTTCTTCTGCCCGCAACAAAAGCAGGTCCGGTTGAACACCTAGACTTAGCAATTCTTTGACGGAGTGCTGAGTGGGCTTGGTCTTAATCTCTCCTGCAGCTCGAATCAGCGGAAGATAAGAAACATGCACAAAAATCGTATTGAGAGAACCTTCCTCTTGCCGCATCTGCCGAATGGCTTCAATGAAGGGCAAAGATTCAATGTCACCGACTGTTCCACCGACTTCACAAACCAGGATCTGATGACCTTTTCCGGCAGCCCGGATGGTGTCTTTGATCGCGTCTGTAATATGAGGAATTACTTGAACAGTTGCTCCTAAGTATTCGCCATTTCTCTCTTTTTCTAAAACTTCTAAATAAATTTGACCCGATGTCTTGGTGTTTAATCGGCCGAGGCGTGCATGGATGTAGCGCTCATAGTGTCCCAAGTCGAGATCGGTTTCTGCTCCATCGTCCGTGACAAAAACCTCTCCATGTTGGAATGGGTTCATGGTTCCTGGATCCACGTTCAAATATGGATCGAGCTTTAACATACTCACATCAAGGCCTCGATTTTCCAGCAAAGTTCCAATCGAGGCGGAGGCAATGCCTTTTCCAAGCGAGCTAACCACGCCGCCTGTCACGAAGATGTATTGCGTTGATTGCGTCATGGGAGTTGATGATAGCCTATGTCTCTAAAATTCCAAGTAGAAAGGGCAAGCAAAATATGAAACTCTTTCATTTCATGCATCGCGCCTACATCCAACCGAACAAGCTTCGTCTTGCCAATCCAGCATCCCGTCTCGAACTTCCAGAGGAAGTTTGTCACCGATTGCAACGAGTTCTTCGCTTAAAAGATGGCGAAGAAGTCGAGCTTTTTGATGGAGCCGGTCTTTGTATTCGAGGAACTCTGCAAGCTCAGGTTTTGTTTGTAGGGCAGGTAGAGCATCACCCGCAGCCTTTGCGGAAGCTCACTCTCGTTCAAGCCTTGATCGCCTTGGATAAGCTTGAGGAAGTGATCCAACGCGCTACGGAACTAGCCGTGGATGAGATCATTTTGGTTCGCTTAGAACGAAGCCAAATTCATTTTGAGTCAAAGCTTCGATCGAAACTGGAACGCCTTCAACGAATTGCTCAAGATGCCAGCCGTCAATCCGGCAGGGCCTTTGTTCCGGAGGTTCTTAGCATTCCCAATTTGATTCAAGTATTATCCCATAAAGCCGACCTCAATCTTGTCGCAGATCCCAGCTCACTAACCACGATTCAAAGCGTTCTAGGAAAAAAACTCCTTGAATCGGAACGAGTACGGATTTTTGTTGGACCAGAAGGAGGCTTCTCCAAGGCAGAAATTCAGCTTTTTGAAGAACAAGCTTTTGAGCGAGTCAAAATTGCTCCCTTTATTCTGAGAACAGAAACAGCTGGTATCGCCATGTTGGCACAAATTGCAGCCGCTTTGCTGAAATAGAAGGCCTTCCTCTGATAATCTATTCGCATGCCCTAAGCATTCGTTTTTTTTAACCGATTAAAAAGCATGAGAGAGAAAAAAGATGCCGATCACCCTGGAAAGACCTGAAATTCGTCTGCCCGAAGAACTCAGAGCTCCAATACTTCGAAAACCGGATGAGATCAAAACATCGGAAAATGCCCCTTGGACGCCTGTTCAAATCCACATTGCCGAAATGTTGCAAGATTTATTCAAAGGAAAAGACAGCTTTGAATTGAGTTCAAACCCGATCAATCGATCGATCGAGGATCTGGAACAAACAGGCATTCAGGTGAACTCAGATTCTAAAACAATTTCCTATCAGGGGCATACCTTTGCTCTTCCTTCGGCTCTTCAGATCGATTCTACTAGTAACTCGGTTCGATACATCCCTAAGGTATTTTCTGCACCTGCGCAGTCAAATCTCAGATCAATGCCTCTGGTCCACAAAACAACCTTTGGAGCTGCCCCCCTCGATCCGACTCCCGTTCTTAAAGCGATACAGAACGAAGCTCAATCTCCTCCTTTCACGAAGCCCAGTTTTTCTCCAGATACAGCTTCAACTTCACAAAGTTCCGCTCGAGCTCAACAAGTAATTCTGCCTGAAGCCAGCCAAATTATATCGAGTGTTAGCCAAATGCAGCAGGCAATCGCTGGGGCAAGACTTTCGGAAACAAACAAAAGATTGCAGAATCAAACAATCCAAAACGCCGTCCAAATGGCTGCAGAACGAACCGTGGGTTCCATTGTGGCAAACCAAAGTGCACTCGATGACAACCGCCAGCAAAAGCAGCAAGATCGGGGCCTGTTGGAATTTGCAAGCCAAGCAGAACAAGAAAATCAAAGTGTGACAAAATCGGGGCAATCCGCAGGGCCTCACCAAGGGAAAAAATAGAAGCGCCTCAACAAGTCTAGGAGGGGAGCCTCAATCCATGAACCAGCGTTTTTGGGCCTTGCGGAAAAACAACTTCGATCTTGTTACTGCCCTTATCCGCGGTAACAACGCCAATCCCAAAAAGCGTATGTTTTAAAACAGAACCTTTTTCGTAACGCGTATCCGTTCGATACGGCACGGCCTCCGCGCCACGAGTGCTCTCAAGCAAAGCCATGTAAGGCTTCGGCTTGACGTTTTGCACACTTCCGCGAGCCTTGATGGGAGCAGTCCCTGGAGCGTGAGGCTTATACTGATGCTGAGCTTGGCACGTATTGCAGCCAACCCGCTTGATCTCTCCTCCAGCGATCGCCTCGATGGTATGAGCCAAGATTAGCTTGCAGCGTCCGCACCAACTATCGATATCAGAACCCGTTCTCATCTTAAGCTCCTTGTTCGAGCCAGTTCTGGAATGCATCAAAACGATAGGGTCTTCCTAAGAAATCTTGAACCAGCTCTGCAGCGTCCTTAGAACCTCCTGCTTCTAAAATCAACTGACGATAGCGTTTAGCTTGTTGCTTATCCATTAAGCCATTCGCTTCGAAAGCGCTCAAAAAATCTTTTGAGATAACTTTTGACCACATGTACGTGTAATACATGGCCGAGTAGTCTACCAAATGCCCAAAACTCATGGGCATATAGGTATCCGCCATCGGAGCAAAGTCCGAATATTTTGCCTGCAATTTGCTGAAAGTATCCATCGGCTCGAAAGACTCAGGATGCTGCCAATAGTATTGAAGACTCAGCTCTGCCAACATCATTTGCCGCTTCGTATCGATGCCTTTTCCAAATTCGTCAGCGGATCGCATTTTACTCACCAAATCGCTTGGAATCTGAGAAAAGGTCTGCAGCACTTCAGGATTCCAAGCCCATTCTTCAAAAAACTGAGAAGGTGCTTCCACAAAATCCCATTCGGTGGATACGCCTGAAAAATGAATGTAAGGCTGGTTGCCTCCTAGGATATGGTGCATCAAATGCCCAAATTCGTGAAAGAAAGTAACGACCTGATCGTGATCCATTAAGTCTGTCGAAAAATTACATGCCAGAGCGCCAATAGGAAGCTGCTTGCCTTTAACGCCATTTTGAATGGTGAACTGAGCCGCGTGTTTGAACTTATTATCTCGAGGATGCAAATCCAAGTAAATCTCTCCCAACGCTCGATTTCCTCGGCTTACTTGGTAAACTTCAACGGATGGATGCCATACTTCAGGCTGCTTGACTCGCTCAAAACGAAGTTCAAAAAGCTGAGCACTTAAATCCAAGAGTCCATCGCGAACTTTGGGGAAGCTGAAATAAGATCGAACTTTTTGCGAATCTACCTGATAACGAGCTTTTCGAATTTTCTCTTCCAGGTAGGCTTTTTCATAGGGGTACACTTCGGTTGCGCTCGGATCCCGTTGACGCTTTTGAGCCAACAAGTCTGCGTATTCTTTTTTAGCTCCCATGGAAGCAATGGCAGAGATTTTATGAATGAAATCAGATGCATTTTGGCTTGTTTTCATCATTTTATCTTCAATGACATACTCTGCGAAACTAGGATAACCCAACAGCTGTGCAAGCTCATAACGCTTCTGAATAAGCTGTTTTAAAATAGCGACATTTTTGGGGTAGCCACGTTGATTTAGCTGAAGGTAGAGTTCTTTTCGAGCGTTTGCGTCCTCCGCGTAGGTCATGAACGGGATCGAGTCGGGATAATCCGTGCTAATCGTCACTTTTCCGTTTGCCTGAACCGGATGCGAAGCGACAAAATCCGAAGGTAGGCCTTTTAAATGCGCGTGCGAGATTTCAATCGAGCGTTTGTCCTCTCGGATATTGCGTGCAAACTCTTGCCCGATCAGGGTCAATTGCTCTTCAAGTACTTTGATTTTCGCTCTTGTGGCCGAGTCTTGATTCACTCCTGAGCGTTTGAAGTTTTGGAGAATTTTGTCCAAAAGCCGTTTGGAGTCGCTTTTAAGGGAATGAGGTTTTAAAGCTGCAAATCGATCGTAGAGCGCGCGATCAAGCGAAAGATTCGTGATAAATTGGCTGGCTTGTTGCTCACACCGCTCGGCTTCTTCTCGAACTTTTTGGCTAGGGTGAACTTGAGAGAGCAGGCCAGGCAATGAACTCATCGCATCCAGATGAACTTCAAGCTGATTGTATAGATTCAACGGATTCTTGGCACCCGAAACAATTTTTGCTCGAAGAGCTTCTGCTTTTTTTTGCTCGGTCTGGCACCGTACTTCTAGATTTTCAAACATGTTCTTTTCTCCTCCTTAGCCTAAGGAATCTCTTTTACGGCAAGGGATTGGTTTACAAACATCCTAACATTTTTTAGAAGGTTTAGGTACCCAAGTGAGCCCTTTCCAATCTCAAACGCCCTTAACTCGAACAAGCTCTGGAGAAGTAAAGAGTGCTAGGGTGGACTGGGTTCTGAAGAGGAGAAAAATGGTTTCTAGATGTCTGCTGGTTGCTTGTTTGGGAGCTCTGGCTGTTTCGAGTTTAGCCGGTATGGTGAATTTGACTTCCGTGGACGCTGCTACCTCGGCTTCTTGGGTGCAGCTGTTTGAAAATCGTTTGCTCACTCGAGCGGATGCCCAAGCTTTATCATTGAGCGGCATCCGAGGAGTTTTAGAGGCCTTAGCGCCTCAAATCAAAGCGCAGCCCGGTTACACGGGGATCTTTATCGCAAATTGCTCGCTGTACGTGAATACGATTCTCGAACGAGTGAGTTGCAATATCAGTTCTCCAGAAGCGGCGGTGCTAAGCGTGGCCCCTCTTTTGACGAATCAGACGCGTTTGCCTTGGGACTACGCCTACGAAATTACGCGGAGTCACATTGTGCTGGTGAATGCATGGGTAGACTGGACGGGTCGATTGGCGTTGTATGACGAAGACTATGCGATTGCGGCCTACCCACGAATCGCGACCTGCAGTGCATCGATCACGCATACGGAGACAAACCCGAGCCTGACGGAGGCTCCGAGCGCTTCGCTCACCCAAAGCCACCGTGTAAGCGAATCGCTGAGCCCGAGTAGAAGTCCGAGTCTTTCACCAAGTGTTTCCGGTACACGAACTCTTGAACCGATTTTGACGCGAACGGAAAGCGACGATGGGAGCATGAGCGACACGAACAGTCGAAGCCAGATCCTCAGCGCGAGCCCGAGTCTTTCACCAAGTGTTTCCGGTACACGAACTCTTGAACCGACTTTGACGCGAACGGAAAGCGACGATGGGAGCATGAGTGACACGAACAGTCGAAGCCAGACCCTCAGCGCGAGTCCGAGTCCTGAGCCCAGTCGATCATCGACCCAGACCGGCAGCTGCGCCAAGACGTTGAGCAGCAGCTCAAGTCTCAGCCTTTCGCCGAACCTTAGTTGGACAGAATCCGCCACTCCCAGCGAAGATCCAAGTTCCAGTGTAACTCTATACAATGGTCTCTTTGCCGCCTGGCATCGAAGTACCGGAGTCTATGCGGATGGCACGAGCCAACCGACTCGCTATTCGACGAGCAACGGCGTGGTAACGGATGCTCTAACAGGCTTGCAATGGCAACTAAGTCCAAGTGCGTCCGTGATGAGTTGGGGCAATGGGGTCTCTTCCTGCGCGGCTGCTTCTACCGGAGGCTATTCGGATTGGAGGCTTCCGAATAACGTGGAGTTACTCACCTTGGTGGACTATACGATTGCTTCTACAGGCTCGACGCCTGGAATCAACGCGGTGTTTTCGGGGACTCCTTTGAACTATTTTTACACATCGACGCCTTTAGTAGGTTCTGCCAGCAAAAATCCATGGTGGGTGAGCTTTGGCCAGAATGCTTGTTATTCGGGTTTTCTGGAGAGCTTGGAATATAACCCGAGTTGTACGCCTGCGGTAGCTTCTCAGGGTTACGTTCGTTGTGTTCGATCGCCTTCAGAGGCACCTCTTCCTTTGAACCGATATACGATTGAAAGTGGCGCGGCATTAGGGACGGTGACCGATCAGGTCACGGGTTTGATTTGGCAGAAGGTAGCGCCTACCAGCGGGGGTCCGAATGGTAACGGGCTTTATACTCAATCGCAGGCTATCGCCTACTGCAGCAGTCTGAATCTAGGCGGTTCTGGAGCGGGAACGTGGCGCTTACCAACAAACCGAGAGCTACAAACGCTGGTGGATTACAGCAAGGCCTATGGAAGCTTGATGATGGATACGACGGTGTTTTCGGGGGAACCGGCGAGCGGGTTTTGGTCGTCTCTGGTTGAATCCGCGTCCCGCGAATGGGGTGTACATTTCGGTGTTGGCCTTGTCTACACGAGTTACTTTACTAATACTTACTTTGTCCGTTGTGTGCGTTGAAAACGGGGATTTTAACCGATTAAGCCTGCATGAGCATTGATAGATGTCGCGACTACATCCTTTAGCGGCCCTTCCGGATACCTATTTGTCAGCTATGATTGACAAAAATAAAATTGTCTTGTACGATCGACAGCGTGTTAAGCGAAATAGATTTGATGGAAATTTTAAATGATTGGAGCTTTTGGGAAAAAGCGCCTTCTACAGCCGATGTGCATCGAGATGTCGAACTACCCAAAAGTTTATCCGCAGATTTGGTATTAATTATCCAAGGGGTACGCCGTGGAGGTAAATCGACTTTACTGCAGCAAATACCAGCTCACTACCAGTTTAGTTTAGCAAACTGCTATTATTGCAATTTTGAAGATCCGCGTCTTATCAATTGTTTGAACCACGAACTACTGGGAGATATTGTACGAATCGCCCGGAAAGATAGACCCACCAACGAGCCATGCTATTTCTTCTTTGATGAGATCCAACATGTGTTTGCCTGGGAAAAATGGCTGCACATGCAGCTAGAAAGGCCAAAGCATAATTACTTTGTTGTCACAGGTTCAAGTTCTGTATTGCTCAGTGGGGAGTTTGATTCAGCTCTTACAGGGCGTCACAGAACACTCCAATTATATCCATTTTCGTTTAGGGAATATTTAAAATTGTTTCCAGAGCGAATGCTTGAGTCTTATTTGATGAGCGGAGGATTTCCTAGGACACTGACTCATGGTGAGCCCAAACTCTTGTTGCAGGAATATTTTAATGACATCCTTTTAAGAGATGTATTAAGGCGTGTTGGAGCTCGATCTGTTGATCCGATTAAACAAGTTGCTAAATTGGCGTTTGATACTTGTGGGTCACAATTAAGCTACAGAAAAATCGCTGCCATCACTCATTTAACTGTAGAAACGGTTCAAAACCATCTGTTGGCTTGTGAACAGGCTTATCTACTATTTAATTGTTCTTTTTTTGCATTCTCGGAAAAGAAACGTTTGAGCCGCCATAAAAAATTCTACCCCATTGATCCTGGTCTACGAACTGCAGTCACCAGCAACACAAGTCGTGATTACGGCAAAGCACTCGAGCAGCTTGTCTTTTTGAAATTAAAACAACAGTGTGATCAGGTGTACTACTGGGAATCGCCTTTGGGAGGCGAAGTGGATTTTGTTACGGTCTCTGGAGATACAATCACGCCTTATCAAGTCACCTGGCAGGAAGCGAAGCCCAGGCACGAGAAAGCACTGGGTAGCTTCTATGAATCATTTCCACAGGCGAACGAAGCCATAATCATTCAGCAACAGAATGCGGCTGACTTTCTATTAGGTCCTTAGATACTGAAAAAAACGAACCAACCGTGTTTTTACCCGTAAACCGCACACCATTATCTGTCAGAATCGTGTGGATTTTGTAAGGCACCGTGTTGAACTGGGCTTGCATGCTGGTGAGCGCGAATGTAACTTCCATCGATGAGTACCTACTCCGGAAAAATGCCTCCCAGAGCTCTTTGGATACCCAATAAAGAGTTTCAATTTGTGAAACTATATCAGTGACGCGGGATTTATCCAGGTATTGCTCAAGCCTGTTTACGCCTGTAGAAACTAATTGATTTTATGAGGTATCGCAATGAATCTACGAAATGTGATGTTGGTAGGATTTCACCTGGTATTTTGTTTGACCCAGGCTCAAGCTCAGTCGTCTGTATTTTTGGGAGCCACTCATCTTTTTAGGCCATGGGATGGCTACCAGGCGATTGCCAAGTCCATTACAGATTCTGTTAGACAGACTCATGATATTGAGAAAGAAGCGAGGACTAGAAAACCATACCGCGATCTTTTCAAAAAACCTCAATCTGAGCTCGAAAGGTTGATTGCCCTAAGAGGAGATCGAATCACTGATCTGTGTAGTAGGCTTCAAGACAGAAGACGTACGATTCAATCGCCAGAGAATCTTAAGCTAGGCGAATCAGACAATTATGTGAGCCTGCTGTTAGAGCTGGCGCGGCTTTTGGATCCCAGTCAATGGCGTGGATTACTTGTTTATGCAGCAAGCAGTACAGGGCATTTCCTCGGAGTCTTGGAGAATCCTGGCGATGATCTGAGGCCGGTTCCCATATCAACACAAATTCCTATGCCTGGCTTACTTGAAGCTCCGGGCTTACAAGAGCAAGGCTGCGGCGGACATCTGTGGGCAGAGGAGTCTGATAGCGGACGAGTGGTTCATGCGAATAGTGCAGACAAGCGGAAAAGGTATGTTTGTTTGGGGTGTCGTGAGCGTCTGATTTTTCGTAACGGTGAGGTCAATCGAGCACATTTTGCCCATCGTGGTGGTAGTTCGTGTGGCGGAGGGGCTCTTGAAACCTTTGCACATCGATTGGCAAAGCAGTACTTATCAGAGAATTTAGATAGGTGGCGATTTATTGAGCAATGCAGTGAATGCTCAGACCCACTGGGGGTTAGACAGTTTTCAAGTTTACAGGGCTTTTCTGCCCAAGAAGAGCGTTCTGTGGAACACCGGAAGATTGTTGATGTGATGGTGACTAAAAATGGGAAAGAGCATACCGCTTTGGAGGTCCATCATACGCATGCGGTTGACGCGGAAAAGTCAAACTTTCTGACCGAAAGAGGGATTACTTTAATTGAAGTCAACGCAACAGATGTGCTTAATGGATTCAACAACAACTCATTTACTGTGCGTTTTGATTCAACCGAAATCTGTCTCAAGTGTGAACAACGTAAGTGCAGACCCTGCAAGCAGTGCAATAAAGGGTTCCTTAAGACTGAATTGCATGAAATTGCCCCTGGCTCAGATTCTGAGTATCGATCAGATTTTGTGTGTGTGAGTTGCCGCGGAGAATGTCCTTGTTGCGGCGAGGGGATGACTAAAGATGATTTGAAACGTTGGAGGCGATGCTATGACTGCAATCAAAAGCGCAAAAGAGCGAGAGAAGAAGTGGATGCGACACTAAGAGCACAAAAAGTTCAGTTGGAAGAAGATGAATTAAATTTGCGTCGCAGGGTTACACTTGAAGAAAAACAGCGATTTGACAGTATTTCATATGAATTTAAGAAGCCAGAAAGAGAAAGAAAACACCAGCAAGAGATTGAAAATCAAGCCAAGCGAATATTAGCTCAAAATCGGGTTAATCTTTCCGCGCAGTTTCGTGAAAAAGAAGATGTTAAAGCGATCAAAGCTGGAGCGCGGTGGGATCCAGAGAAGAAGACTTGGTATTGCCCAGTAGCCAGTATGAAGGCTTACGAGCGCTGGTTACAGCATCTCGACAGAGAAGTAGTGTCCAAGATTGAGGAACTGATTGCCAAAAGACAGACGAGGTAGTTGTATAGATGGTATCGGCCCCAATATCAGAGACCCATGAACAGCCAGACACAATCTGCTGGACTAAACAGGTGCTTTAATCTGAATAAAAGGGGGCGCTCCTTTGGAAAAGTTTCTTTTATTCCGCCAGTCTCATACGTGTTCGGACCTACTCATCCCCAATTTTAGGCAAACTCAAATTGAGGACACGCCCTAGGCAAATCCGCTTTTTTGTGTCAGGTTTCGAACCCATGATCAAGTTTAATGTAGGGGATAAAGTGGTCTACCCCGCGCATGGGGTTGCTGAGGTTATCAGCATCGAGGTCAGAGAGATGGGAGGGGATCCGCAAACCTTCTATGTCTTGAGCATTCTAGAGAACTCGATGCGGGTCATGGTTCCGACTCCGAACGTTGATCAGGTTGGCATGCGCGAAATTGTGTCCAGCCAAGAAGCGGATCAGGTTTTCGAGATTCTTAGAAAACGTGAAAAAGTTGTTGAATCGACGACTTGGAATCGAAGGCATCGAGAATACCTTGAAAAGATTAAATCGGGTTCCATCTTTGAAGTCGCTAAAGTCTTACGAGACTTGTACGTTTTGAGGGGAGATAAAGAACTCAGTTTTGGAGAGCGAAAAATTTTAGATACGGCCCGATCTTTATTGGTTCGAGAGCTCAGTTTATCGAAAGGAATTTCGCATGAGGAAGTGGAAACTAAGTTTCGGTCGATTTTTCGCTGTTAGCTTTTTAGCGGCTGGCTTGAGTTGGCTTTTATGGGACCGTGTTCCGAGCCTTGTTTATTTTTTTAACGGACATCCTACACAAATTGAAGGTGTTCTGGGGAATCGAGCAGGGGAGGTCTCCGGGTTTTTACCCGGCACCTTCTGGCTGGGTCCTATTGAAATTCGAAATGTTCTTGGGCAACCGTATTTTGTGGCAACCCAAAAGCCGCTGCAGCCATTTACACAAATAAAGCTCCACGGGCGCTTGGTTGATTTTGGCGAAGAAAGTCAATTTCGAACCGTTCGTCGCTTTTTTATTGAACGACTGGGCATGATAATCCCTGAGGGCGCTCAGCTCCTGCTGGTAGGAGAAGAACCCATGCAGCAGTGGCGTTACCCTATGCTATTTGGTCTGGCGTTTTTGGTTTTTGGGGTTGTTCTGATTCGCAATCTTTCAAAGCATTCTTGAAATTTCGAATGGCGCTACCAAGTCCTGTTGCAATCCCGGGTAGACGTTTTCCTCCAAATAGGAGAAGAACGATCGCAAATACCAGCATGAGTTCCCATGGGCCAACACCAAACATTTTCACCCCTTTAGACCTCGACTCAGAAGTCTTGCTCGCGCACGCTTTTCGTTGTGACAGGCTGGGCCTGCGGATGGCTTTGGCAGATTATCAAAATTTTGTAAAGCGCAGACAAACAGGAGAACCTGTGGCCTATATCACAGGGCATCGTGAATTCTACGGTTATGATTTTGAGGTCACGCCGGACGTTTTAATCCCGAGACCCGATACCGAGCTGCTGGTTGAAGCTGCACTCAAGCGTTTGCCAACCGATCGACCTTTACGCGTCATTGATGTTTGCACAGGCTCGGGTTGCGTAGGCATCGCTTTGGCACGAGAGCGTCCCAATCTCTCCGTGGTAGCCATTGATCTCAGTGCTGAGGCCGCTCAGGTAGCTCAACGTAATGCGCTTCGCCATCAGGTAGCACATCGAGTAGAAGTACGAGTAGGAAATTTACTGGATCCCGTTTTGGGCGAAGGGCCTTCATTTGACCTCTTGGTTGCGAATCCTCCTTATATTAAACCCGAAGCTTATCCTGTCTTAATGCCCGAAGTTCTAAATTTTGAGCCCCAAATGGCCTTGCTTGGTATGGGAGCCGAAGGTTTGGGGCATCATGAGCAAATCCTCCAGAAAGCTTGCAAGGTATTAAAAAAAGGCGCTTTTGTTTTGATGGAAATCGGGTACGATCAAGGCCCATTTTTTGAAGGTATTGGTAAAGTTATGCAAGATCTTGCTGGGCAAGATCGGGTTGTGGAGATAGTCTGTGGATAAGCTTATAATTGAAGGTGGCAAGGTACTTGAAGGGGAAGTGAGCGTTTCGGGTTCGAAAAATGCGTCTTTACCGATTTTGGCAGCGACTCTTTTGGCCAGCGATGAAAGCATGGTTGAAAACGTACCGCACCTAGCGGATGTTGCCACTTCCGCGGAGTTGCTTTCCCGGTTAGGAGTTCGCATCACGGAAGATCAGGGCATCATGATTTTAGACGCTCGATCCATTTCGAGCCTAGAAGCCACTTACGATGTTGTCAGCAAAATGCGAGCTTCTGTACTCGTCTTAGGACCCTTGCTGGCGCGATTTGGAAAAGCAAAAGTTTCCCTACCAGGCGGATGTGCAATCGGTGCACGCCCCATCGATATGCACTTAAGCGGTCTTGAACAATTGGGCGCAAAAGTGACGCTCGAGCATGGTTACGTCGAAGCAGAAGCTCCTGCTGGTGGTTTGATTGGGAATCGTATCGTCTTTGATATCCCGAGTGTTGGAGCTACTGAAAATCTCATGATGGCGGCTTGTTTGGCTAAAGGAACAACCGTTTTAGAAAATGCGGCTCGAGAGCCTGAAATCGAAGAATTAGCGCAAGCGCTGAGTACCATGGGAGCTCGTATTTCTGGGGCAGGCAGCAGCATGATTCAGATTGAGGGCGTCCAAAACCTGAAGGGGATGCATCATCGAGTAGCGCCGGATCGTATTGAATCAGGAACTTTTATTGCCATTGCGGCTGCCACCCGAAGCAACTTGCTCATACGCAACATCCAACCAACGCATCTAAGCGCTGCTTTAGACTGTTTCCAAAAAGCAGGCTGTCGTTTTTCGGAAGAGCCCAACATGCTTCGCGTTATGGCACCGGATCGTTTGAAATCGGTCGATGTGCGAACCGAGCCTTACCCGGGTTTTCCAACGGATATGCAAGCTCAGTTTATGGCTTGCATGTCTCTTGCGGATGGAACGAGTCACATTGAAGAACATATTTGGGAAAATCGATTTATGCATACCCAAGAACTCTTGCGCATGGGCGCAGATATTTCGATGCATGGAAATCTGGCTGTGGTCAGAGGCGTTGCACAGCTGAGTGGGGCGCAGGTCATGGCAACGGATCTTCGGGCTTCTGCGAGTTTGATCATCGCCGCTTTGGCGGCAGAGGGTGTGAGCGAAGTTTCCAGAATCTATCACTTGGATAGAGGTTACGTGGCTCTAGAGAAAAAACTCTCGGCGCTGGGTGCTCGCATTCAGCGAGTAACTGACCAGGTTCGAACACAGGAAGATAAGCCGCCTGCTGAGGCGGCTAGCTTTAAGCTAAACGCAGATTATTGATCCAGCTCAATACAAAGCAAAGCTCCTGGTTGGTTACAAGCCATCTCTCGACTCGTCCATTGATCGCCATGCTTTCCTTGATTTCCATTTAGGTCAGCGGATCCGGATACCCAGTTGTTGCAAGTTCCATCTGTGCCAATTTCATAAATGGTCGCTTTCGAAACCCAAAATGGATCAAAGCCTATGCTGGCCCATGCTGCAATAGCATAGAAGTCGCTTCCACTATTGTTCGCTGTAGGGAAAAGAGGTCCAGAAATTTGTAGAGTTGGATCCGCTGCCAGGTAAATGTTTCGCGTTGCATCGAGCGCTTTGCCATTCGCTTGAGCTAAGAAATTGTAAGCAGATTTTGTTTTATCTCCCAAAACCGCCGCCCATTGCCCGCCATAGTTCAACGGAGCGCTATGGGCCAAATCATTGCAAATCTGGTTGGCATCCGCTTGGCTTGCAAAAGTTGTGGATGAAGAGTTTTGGTTGTATGCAGTGCCTGGCGTATAAGTGGAGTTCGTCAAAAAAGCATGACGGCTTCCAACACAAGCCCCATTGGTACAAATTTCATCAAATGGACAAGGACTGCCGGAGTTTCCACACCCACACGTGTTGTCCGTACAAGTATCCGAAGCCCCAGAACAAACAGCATTGTTACCGCATTGCCAGCCTTGAGTTGTCGAACAGCTATTCGCGGCTTTGTTGGCTGCAACATGATTGCAGGTACATTGGCTAGATACGCATTGTGTATTCGCTAAAGAGCAATCGCTATTGGAACCGCAGTAACATTGGTTCCCGTTCGCGGCAATCTGCCCACTGCCTGCAGCGGATTGACACGTTCCTAAATTGCCACAAGGGCCATTGTCTCGACACGAACGAACCGATTGGGCAGCACAAATACCGCTTTGGCAAGTTTGACCCGCGGCGCAGTTCGCATCGACTGTGCAGGTACATTGCCCAAGGGTGGTATTGCAAGTAGAACCCGTCAAACAAGCCGAATTTTTACCGCAGGTGCAATAATTCCCAGAGGCATTCGAGGTACAAGCGTTCGCAAGCTTGCTATCACAATTTGCAGCTGCTCCGCATTGACAATCACGAGTGATCGAGTTGCAGGTTCCAAGCCCGGCGCAAATTAAATCATCACGGCAAAGCTGAGTCGTCTGTTTTTGGCATACTTTTGCTCCGCAGACCAAAGATTGATCGCAATCTGTGTCTTGGGAACAAGAGTCTCCTACATTGCCGGGCGTTGTGCTTTTGCTACAACCGATTCCGCTGCTCAGCAAACAAGCGAGAACCAGTAACAATTTTAGTTTCATGATTTATCCTCCAATTGAAAAGCTTAACTCTGGCTTCGATTCGAATTCAAGCATACTCTTGATTTTACTTTGCGCTTACCCTATAGCGATGGGAATCGAATGGGAGATAGGTAAGCATGGCAGAGGCATTGTTAGACGGTCGAGTGACGCAGGTGATTGGCCCTGTGGTAGATGTGGAATTCCCCCCTGAATCACTGCCCAAAATCCTGACCGCCCTAACTCTTGAAAACAATCTCGTGCTTGAAGTCGCCCAACACGTCGGTGAAAACACGGTCCGCTGTGTGGCCATGGATTCCACAAATGGCTTGGTCAGAGGCGCTCAAGTACGCAACACAGGTGCTCCCATTCAAGTACCCGTGGGGAAAGCCACCCTGGGGCGCATCATGAACGTGATTGGTGAGCCGGTCGATGAACAAGGCCCCATCGAAAGCACTCAATTCAACTCCATTCACCGAGAACCACCCAGTTTTACCGAGCAAAGCACAGAGGTTAGCGTTCTCGAAACTGGTATCAAAGTTGTTGATCTACTCGCACCTTACGCTCGAGGCGGTAAAATCGGCCTGTTCGGGGGAGCTGGTGTCGGAAAGACCGTTCTGATCATGGAACTGATTAACAACATCGGTAAAGGCCATGGCGGTCTCTCTGTATTTGCAGGAGTCGGAGAACGAACCCGTGAAGGGCGTGACCTTTACAACGAGATGTGCGAATCCGGTGTGATTAAAATTAACGAAGAAACCGGCAAGGTCATTTCCGAGGAAAGTAAAGTGGCTTTGGTTTACGGCCAAATGAATGAGCCACCCGGAGCTCGTGCTCGTGTTGCGCTTTCGGGATTGACGGTTGCCGAGCATTTCCGCGATGAACATCACCAAGATGTGCTGCTTTTTGTGGACAATATCTTTCGGTTTACACAGGCAGGTTCCGAACTCTCTGCTTTACTCGGACGCATTCCTTCCGCTGTAGGTTATCAGCCTACCTTGGCGAATGAAATGGGAATGCTTCAGGAACGTATTACCACCACTAAAAACGGCTCCATTACCTCGGTTCAAGCCATTTATGTTCCTGCGGACGATTTGACCGACCCAGCACCTGCTACCACATTCGCGCATTTAGACGCTACGACCGTACTCAGTCGCTCCATCGCAGACTTGGGAATCTACCCCGCAGTCGATCCTCTTGATTCAACAAGTCGAATTTTATCGCCCGATATTTTGGGACAGGAACATTACGATGTCACTCGTAAGGTCCAATCGATTCTTCAACGCTACAAAGATTTGCAGGACATCATTGCGATCCTAGGGATGGATGAACTTTCGATCGAAGACAAACAAACCGTCGCACGAGCTCGAAAAGTTCAGCGTTTCTTATCACAACCGTTTCATGTGGCAGAAGTCTTTACGGGAAGTCCGGGTAAATACGTCAAGCTGGAAGATACCGTTCGGGGATTTAAAGAAATTATCGAGGGCAAATACGACGATATCCCAGAGCAAGCCTTTTATATGGTCGGAACCATCGAAGAGGCCTTGGAAAAGGCCAAAAAGTTATGATCGAATTAGAGGTCGTAACCCCTCAACGTTCACTTTTGAAAGTTTTATGCGAATCGGTGGCTTTACCGGGCCAACAAGGTGAATTTCAGGTCCTTGAAGGCCATACAGCTTGCCTCGTTGCTTTAAAGCCCGGAACTCTGGCTTATGGGGATCAAAGACTCATGGTCGCTTCAGGTTATGCGGAAGTAGACTCCAAACGTGTCACGGTCATTTGTGAAGGAGCTGCCTGGCCGCATGAAGTGGATCTTGCTTCTGAGAAAACGCTATTGGAACAATTGGAAGCGAAATTAGCCGATCGCCTCGTAGAAGACGAGCACGCATTGCGTGAAATTCAAGCTCAAATTGCCAGTGTTGCGGCTCGAATCCAAATAGTATAGACTCGAAAGATGTCTTTGCTATCGATTAAGAGAAAAAAAGCGATTCCTTTGAATCCGAGCTTTGAAGCGATGCCTCCGCTGGATGCATCACGCTTGGGAATCACTCCCGCTGCACTTCAAAAGCTTCAAAATTTACTCCTGGCAGAACCGGAAGCTTCTTACTTTCGCGTTGGGTTGCAGGGTGGGGGATGTTCAGGACTCAAGCCTTTGTTTGCGATTGAGAAGTTTGTTCGAGAAAGCGATCATGTGATCCAAGAGGATTCGGTCACAGTCTGCATCGACCCGCGCTCTATGGCGCTCTTGGGAGGTTCTTGGCTAGACTTTGACCAAGGCTTCAAAATTCAAAGTCCTGCTTTTAAAAGATCTTGCTCTTGCGGTGAGTCTTTTTCAGTGTAAGGTGGTTGGATGATTGGTTGCGGGGGGAGGATTTGAACCTCCGGCCTCCGGGTTATGAGCCCGACGAGCTACCGAGCTGCTCTACCCCGCGTTCGAAGTTGTTTCTAACAGGTTGTGCTGAAGTGTCAAGACCCAATCGCTCGAAAATGATTTCGAAAACGAAAAGACAAGTTCTCGATGGAACTGCGACCCTTCTTTGAACTCAATCTGAATACATTTTTCAGGAAGGGGATTCTGCAGATGATCCGGCCATTCGATGCACACAATCGCTTCAGCATCATCCAAAAGATTTTCAATCCCTAAATCCAGCAAGTCTAAGTTTTGAACGCGGTACAAATCCACATGGTGAACTCGTGGGTCCGTCGGGTAGGTATGCGCAAGCGCGTAGGTTGGGCTTCGCACAAGACACTTCGAATCAAATTGCCGAACGAGTCCACGCACCAAAGCGGTTTTACCGGCTCCTAGAGTTCCCTGAAGAGCCAAAGTGATCGGCGGTACCACGTGCTTTGCCAAGATTTCTCCTATCGCTTCCGTTTGTTCAGGAGATTCGCTGATCCATGAAAACTTCATGTTCAAGGTCTCCTGGGAAATTGCGAAAAATCCGGCTTGCGTTTCTCCAAGTAAGCCCGGTGACCTTCTTGCCCTTCTTCAGACATATAAAAGAGCATGGTAGCGCAACCTGCCAATTCTTGAAGGCCTGCTTGACCATCGCAATCTGCGTTCAAAGCCGCCTTGAGGCAGCGAATGGCCAAGGGGGAGTTGGCTAATATTTCCTGACACCAGCGATCGACCTCTTGATCGAGTTCAGCCAATGGAACGACTCGGTTGACAAGTCCCATCTGAAGGGCTTCTTCAGCGCTGTATTGCCTACATAAAAACCAAATTTCTCGCGCTTTTTTCTGCCCAACAATGCGCGCCATGTAGCTTGCGCCGTAACCTGCGTCAAACGAACCGACTTTGGGTCCGGTTTGGCCAAAAATGGCATTGTCCGCTGCAATCGTCAGATCGCACATCATGTGAAGCACGTGACCACCGCCGATGGCGTAACCTGCAACGCGGGCGATCACCGGTTTCGGACAAGTTCGAATCGCCCTTTGAAAGTCTAATATGTTCAACCGATGAACTCCCTCTTCATCTTCATAGCCCGCTTCTTTACGAACCCGTTGATCTCCCCCAGAGCAAAAGGCGAGGTCACCTGATCCGGTCAAAACAATGACTCCAATCGAAGCGTCTTCTCGAGCATTCTCTAGGGCTTCAGACATTTCCACGACCGTTCGAGGTCGAAATGCATTTCGAACCTCGGGCCGATTAATGGTAATACGAGCAACGCCGTTTGTTTTTTCATAAAGAATATCGGTGTAGATCTTCATCCCAAGCTCATAGCCTGGTCGTTTTTCCCAAGCAACTGGCTGCCATGCGATGAGCCCGAAACCAGTCAAATAGAATAATGGCTTTTCAAAGCGAAGCGCTCAGCCCAAATTTCAGCAAAGCTTTGTTCAATCCGGGCCAGCCCGTTGACAGGACTATCGAAGCTCATTAAAAACGGGAGCATGGAAGTAAACTCGACGCTTCTGGTCCAGCTTTTTCTATTTTTAAGTCTTCTGGCCTGGTTGTCGAAATTTTTGTTTGCGCCGATGCAAAAGCTTTTTGACGAACGCGAACGGCGCATCGAAGGGGCTCGAATAGAAGCTTTAAGACTTCAGAAGGAAGCTCAGCAACGCTTGGAAGAAGTAGAACTTCGAATTCATCAAGCTCAAAAAGAAGCGCGTTTGGCCCTAATCGCTCTTCAAGCCGAAGGTGCTCGATTTCATCGAGAAATTTTAGACACCGCTCGCAAACAAAACGCCCAGGAGCTCAAAGCAGCTCAAGAAGCCCTGCATGAGCAAATCGAGACGGTCCGTGCCGAACTCCTCGCGATGCAGCCTGAGATATCTCAACGCGTATCGGAACGACTCGTTGATTTCGATAGCAATCCAACCTGGGAACCAACTCATGCTTAATTGGTGGGGAATCGGTCCAAGCTACAGAGAAAGCCCTGCGATTGGCTGGGTTTTGCTAACTTTTGCCATTTTTCTCTTCCTTCTTTATCGCTTTGCACGAACCCCTTTGAGAACCTATTTGGAAGACCGCTCCAATCGCATTCGAACTGCCATTCAAGAAGCTCAAATTGCTCGGGAAGATGCGGCTCGAAAACTCAGCCAATACGAATCTCGTTTAGCGGAGCTTGATGCTGAGATTGCATCCATGAAATTGGATTTCCAGAATCAAGGAAAGCAGGAACAAGCTCGTTTGCAGGAAGAAGCAGAAAAAATCGCCGAACTGATTCGAACTGAATCTCAGGAAACTCTCAAGGCAGAAATTCTTCGAACGGTTGCAAAACTTAAACGAGATCTAGCAGAAAAAGTCCTTGGATCGGCGCTGGAGCATCTTAAACTGGATCCAGAGCATGAGCCAAAGCGGCTCGCTCATTTTATTCGAGAAAGCCGTATGGAACTTAAAAAATGAGCGCTCTCATCGCGAAGCGATATGCTAAGGCCTTATTATCCGCAGTCCAGGGTGCTGAAGAGCAAGGACAGATTGAATCTCAACTCAAATTTTTAGCAGATGCTTGCAAAATCCCTGCCGTTCAGCAATTTTTTGAAAACCCTCGTTTTCAAAAAGATGAACGCTTTCGATTGATTAAAAATCTCGATCTCCAACCTGCGCTCTTGCACTGCTTGAAACTATTGATAGATCGAAATCGTATCTCGTTGCTATCGGAACTTGATGCTTCGTTTCGTTCGGAGCTGGATCGCCACTTAGGCCGTGTCCGAGCTCGTGTTACCAGCGCCAAACCGCTCGATGCTGAGCAAAGCGCACAAATAGCCCAAGCACTCAGCGATCGAATAGGCCTGCCGGTACTGACAGAGAATACAGTTGACCCTGCCGTTTTGGCTGGAATTCGTGCAAAGATCGGCGGCTTGGTATTTGACAACACCCTTCAAACACAGTTTTCGCAGTTAAGAAAGGATTTATGCAGCTAAGAGCAGAAGAAATATCGCGCATTCTAAAAGACCAAATCGAGAATTTCGATACCCGAACCCAAGTTGCAGAAACCGGATCGGTATTAAGAGTCGGCGACGGCGTTGCCCGTGTCTACGGTCTTGAGCACGCTCAAGCAGGTGAATTGGTCGAGTTCTCCAATGGCACCAAGGGCCTTCTTCTGAATTTAGAAGAAGATTGCGTGGGCATCGCAATCATGGGAAGCGATACCGATATCCGAGAAGGAGACCTTGTCAAAAGAACCGGCCGAATCGCTGACGTTGCAGCAGGCGATGCCGTTTTAGGTCGTGTGTTGAACGGGTTAGGGGAGCCCATTGACGATCGAGGCCCCATTGCTGCGACGGAAAGACGCCTGATTGAAACCAAAGCGCCCGGTATTATTGCCCGAGAACCCGTGACGGAACCGATGCAAACTGGGATCAAAGCCATCGACGCCATGATTCCCATTGGCCGCGGGCAGCGCGAACTGATTATCGGGGATCGCCAAACTGGCAAGACCGCGATTGCGATAGACACCATCTTAAATCAGAAAAATACAGGCGTGAAATGCATTTACGTAGCGATCGGCCAAAAACAATCCACCGTCGCTCAAGTGGTGGATAAACTCCGAAAGCACGGTGCCATGGAATACACGGTGGTGGTTTCAGCGACGGCTTCCGATCCGGCTTCCTTGCAATTTTTGGCCCCCTACACAGGTACCGCGATTGGAGAGTATTGGCGGGACAATGGCGAACACGCTTTAATTGTCTATGACGACTTGTCCAAACAAGCGGTTGCCTACCGCCAACTCTCTTTGCTTTTGAGAAGACCTCCCGGTCGCGAAGCGTTTCCGGGCGATGTTTTTTACATTCACAGCCGTTTGCTCGAACGGGCGGCTAAGATTAGCAGCCAGGAAAAAGAGCTGGCGGCTTACCCCTATATTAAGAAAGGCGGAGGCAGTCTCACGGCCTTGCCCATTATTGAGACGCAAGCAGGGGATGTTTCTGCCTATATTCCAACAAACGTTATTTCGATTACAGACGGCCAGATTTACTTAGAAAGCGACTTGTTTCATTCAGGCCAGCGTCCCGCTGTAAACGTGGGTCTTTCGGTTTCTCGAGTGGGTGGTGCGGCTCAAATTGCTTCCATGAAGCAGTTTGCAGGAACGATGCGCCTTGACCTGGCTCAGTATCGGGAATTAGCTGCTTTTGCACAGTTTGGTTCGGACTTAGACAAAGCGACTTTGGAGCAAATTGCGCGTGGAAAACGCTTGTTTGAACTTTTGAAACAGAAGCAATACAGCCCTTATCCGGTTGAAGAGCAGGTCGTTCAGATTTACGCGGCGACTCAGGCCAAGCATGCAGAATCCAATGCAACCTTCGTGAGACACATCGAGCCAAGCGAGATTGCCCACTACGCAGAAGAGCTCACGGTCTATATGCGCGCTCAGCACGCCGATATCTTGCAAAGCATCCGAGAGAATCCCAGAAAAAAAGTGGATGGAGAATTGCGAGAAAGGCTTCATCAAGCTTTGCTCGCATTTGAAAGCGTGTTCGGAGCATAAGCAATGGCATCGTTGAGAGATATCCGAAAGCGTATCAAAAGCGTTAAGAGTTCGGAAAAAATCACCAAAGCGATGAAGATGGTGGCTGCGGCTAAACTTCGTCGCGCTCAAGATGAAGTCCGTAAATCAAAGACTTATGCGCGCCGCATGGACGAAGTGGTGGGTCGTATTGCGAAGCGGCTCGAACTCCAAGGCCAAGCAGCCCATCCGCTCTTGGAAATTCACGAGTCGCTCAAGCGCGTGGAAATTTTGGTCCTCACTTCGGAGCGAGGCCTTTGCGGCGCATTTAATTCCAATATCATCCGGCGTTCTCAGCGATTTCTCGCGGAAAAGGCCCATGAACACGATGAGATTCGTGTTTCAACGCTCGGTCAAAAAGGCTTTGAGGCGCTAAAACGAGAGGGAGTAAAAATCCGCAAAAATTACACGGATATTTTGAACCGCCCCAGTTACCTCAAAGCTTCTGAAATTGCCGAAGAGTTAGCCAGTTCTTACTTAAAAGACCACGTAGATTCAGTTTATATTATCTACAACGAGTTTAAGAGTGCTATCTCTCAGCAAGTTATTTTGAAGCAAATATTGCCGATTGTCTCAGCCAAATCGGTTGAAGATCCGGTCGATTACCTTTACGAGCCATCCCAAACAGAACTCTTAGAGCATCTGCTTCCCAAACATTTAACGACTCAGCTTTATCAGGCTTGCTTAGAGTCGGTTGCTTCTGAACATGGGGCTCGTATGACCGCGATGGAGAATGCAACACGGAATGCCAAAGACGTTATTTCTACCTTGACGCTTCAATACAATCGAGCGCGCCAAACTTCCATTACTAAAGAGCTGATGGAGATCATCGGGGGAGCTGAAGCCTTAACATGAGCGTGAGGCTTGAAAAATACGTCCGGTTTGCCGATGTTGATGCCGCGGGCTGGCTCTATTACCCTCGTTTTATCGAGTATTGCCAAGAGAGTTTTGAAGACTGGGTGAATGCATCCGCTCCGCTCAACTACCGGCAAATAATTGACGAACAGCGATGGGGATTTCCGGCCGTTCAGGTGCAAGGGAAATACCGTTCGCCTTTGAAACATGCGGACCGAATTTGGGTGGATATTCAAATCTTGCATTTGGGAACCAGTTCTATGCGAACCGGCTTTCAGTTTATTCGCCAAGATAATGATGCATTGAGCTTTGAAGCTGAAATCACGAGCGTCTGTACAAACCTCGATCAGGCCAAATCGATGCCTATCCCAGAAGTTATTCGTGAATTTTTAGAATCGATTCGACTTTAGAGTACGAAAAATAGGATGCCAGAATGGACGATTTTTACCGGCAATATATACGAACTGGAGCCATAGGGCTCGAAGTCGGGCTTTCGATCATCGTTGGTGCCGGACTCGGTGATTGGATTGATGGCCACTATGGCGTGGCGCCGGCAGGGATCTTCATCGGAACCGCCTTCGGAGTCGCTGCTGCTGGGAAAGCTTTATGGAGACTTTCTAAGGACTATTTGAGGCAAAATTCAGATGATTAAGGCGCTTTCACCTGGCGGTTCTGGCTCTCAAGTCTTCGAAGCTAACTGGACATAACGGCGAAGGAACAATTTGACCTGGGATTTTCTGAAGGCGAAGCGATTGGTAAAATTAAAGCGGTTGAAGAAACCGCTCGAAAACTTTTAAGCCTTGGCATCGATCAGGAGTCGGTTTTGAAAGCGACGGGCCTTTCTCTCGAAGTGTTGATCGGGCTGAATCAAAAATAAAAATTTCCAAACTTGGCCTCTAGAGTACCCGCTTGACGAACAAAATAGGACCAATATGGTCCTATTTCCAATGATCCGTGTCCACAAACTGACAGACTATGCCATTATTTTGATGGTCTACTTAGCTCAAAAAAGCAAAGGGTCTATTTCAACCACGCGCGAGTTGGCGGAAGAATCAGGAGTCCCGAGTACCACCGTAAGCAAACTCCTGAAACAGCTCCACAAAGGAGGCTGGTTGGAGTCAAGCCGGGGCGTGCAGGGCGGTTACGCGCTTGCTCACGATCCCGCCACCATTTCTTTGCTTGCTATCATCGAAGCCTTGGAAGGACCGATTAAACTCACGGATTGCCAAAATAGCTGCCAACTTGAGAATGCTTGTCCGACTCAACGACCTTGGCAAACCATCAACCAAATCCTCAAGAATACGTTATCAACCATTTCGTTGGCTGATCTCAAGAGCTGCTCATGATCCAAGAATTGACCGAAAAAAGTTACGCTTACGGCTTTGTAACGGACATTGAATCCGACACCCTTCCTCCTGGCCTCAACGAAGACGTGATTCGCTTTATTTCGAAAACAAAGGAAGAACCCGAGTGGTTACTGCACTGGCGCCTCAAAGCCTTTGAACATTGGAAAACCCTTCGTGAACCGCATTGGGCTCACCTCAACTATCCTCCAATCGACTATCAAGCAATCTGCTACTACTCCGCTCCAAAACCCAAAAAGCAGCTGAAGAGCCTGGATGAGCTGGATCCTGAGATTTTAAAAACCTATCAAAAACTGGGCATCCCACTTCGTGAGCAAGAAAAATTCGCCAATGTAGCGGTGGATGCCGTATTTGACAGCGTGTCCGTAGCAACGACTTTCAAAGAACGCTTATCGAAAGTAGGAGTCGTTTTTTGTTCATTCTCCGAAGCCGTCCGAAATTACCCGGAATTGGTACGCTCTTATCTCGGAACAGTGGTCCCGATGGCTGACAATTTTTTTTCAGCCCTTAATTCGGCTGTCTTTAGCGATGGCTCGTTTTGCTACATCCCCAAAGGTGTTCGTTGTCCCATGGAGCTGTCGACTTATTTTCGCATTAACTCCGCAAATACCGGGCAATTTGAAAGAACCTTGATCGTTGCAGAAGAAGGCAGTTACGTATCGTATCTGGAAGGCTGCACCGCTCCGATGCGCGATGAAAATCAGCTTCACGCTGCGGTGGTTGAACTGATCGCGCTCGATCGTGCCGAGATTAAATACTCCACCGTTCAGAATTGGTACCCGGGCGATGAAAACGGCAAAGGTGGTATCTACAACTTTGTCACTAAGCGTGGAGCTTGCCGAGGATACAAATCCAAAATTTCTTGGACGCAAGTGGAAACCGGATCGGCCATTACCTGGAAATACCCGAGCGTGCTCTTACAAGGCGATGAATCTTCGGGAGAGTTTTATTCCGTTGCAGTGACTAACCACTGCCAGCAAGCCGATACCGGAACTAAAATGATCCACATCGGTAAAAATACAAGCAGCACCATTATTTCCAAAGGCATCAGCGCGGGGAAAAGTCAAAATTCCTATCGAGGTTTGGTTCGCGTACAGAAAGGGGCTGAAAATGCTCGAAACTATTCACAATGCGATTCGCTCTTATTTCGAAATGAATGTGGAGCCAATACCTACCCATACATCGATGCTCGCCATCCAACTGCGCAGATTGAGCACGAAGCAACCACTTCGAGAGTGAGCGATGATCAAATTTTCTACTGCCAACAACGAGGCATTTCAACGGAAGATGCCATCAATTTGATTGTAAACGGATTTTGCAAAAGCGTATTTCGCAAGCTCCCCATGGAGTTTGCTGTGGAAGCGCAAAAATTATTGGGAATCTCACTGGAAGGAGCCGTTGGATAATATGCTAAAGATTCAAGGACTGAATGTTCGAACAGGCGATAAGCCTATTTTAAAAGGCCTCTCACTTGAGATCAAGTCGGGCGAAGTGCATGCGATCATGGGCCCCAATGGTTCCGGGAAAAGCACTCTTTCTCAGGTTTTGGCGGGCCATTCAGCTTATACCATCGAATCCGGCTCTGTTTCGTTTAAAAATCAAGATCTGTTCCTCTTATCGCCTGAGCAAAGAGCCTTGGAAGGTCTTTTTTTAGCCTTTCAGTACCCGATCGAAATTCCTGGGGTCAACAACACTTATTTCTTAAAAGCGGCCATGAATGCCAAACGTCGTCACTTAGGCTTGCCTGAGATGGATGCTGTGGATTTCTTAAAGAAAATTCAAGAAAAAATGGCACTTTTAAAAATGGACAAAGCTTTTTTAGAACGCAACGTCAACGAAGGATTTTCAGGGGGCGAAAAGAAGCGCAATGAAGCCTTGCAAATTGCTTTACTCGAACCTGATTTAGCGATTTTAGATGAAACGGATTCAGGTCTTGATATCGATGCACTTCGGATCGTCGCCGCAAATATTAACGCGCTTCGCCATGCCAACCGCAGCTTTTTATTGGTGACACACTATCAAAGATTGCTGGACTATATTGTGCCTGACTATGTCCATGTACTGCGCGATGGTGCCATCGTTCAAACTGGCCCGAAAGAGCTGGCGCTTTCTCTGGAGCAAACAGGCTATGATTCAACGCATTGAGAAAGATCAGACTGAGCAGAGAGTCGTCTTGCTAGAGAACCATGCAGAACAAGTATTTGAGCTCGAAGCCCATTCTCACCTGAACTACACCTGCCTGTCGCTCGCTCAGAAAGATTTAAGGCATTCGATCCGAGTCCTCTTTCTCGGAGAGCACGCTTCGTGCACAATTAAAATTCTTGATTTTGCTAAATATAACAGCAAGTTAGAGTCTACTATTCATGTAATACATCAAGTCTCTAATTGCAGCAGCTCGGTTTTGCATAAGGGCCTCTATCGAGATGCTTCGCAAGGTTCTTTTCATGCGCAAGTGAACGTTGGTGCAAAAACAATGGGATCGGAGGCGGTCCAAATGCATCGAAGCCTTTTGCTATCGCCCGATGCACGGTGCCAAGCAGATCCCCATTTGGTCATTCAGACGGATTCGGTGAAATGCAAGCATGGGGTCACAGTTGGGCAGCTTGATGACAAGGCTCTTTTTTACCTACAAGCTCGAGGATTGAGCATCTTGGAAGCTCAACGCCTGCTCATACAAGCGTTTTCAAATGAAATCATTGGCCAGTTCCCTGAATTTCAAAAGCGAGTCGAAGCATGGATATAGCCCAGCAATTTCCCCTTTTAAACCGGCTAGTACATGGCCGTCGTCTGGTTTACTTAGATACAGCGGCAACGGCTTTAAAACCTCTGTGCGTTATCGAGGCAGAACGTGCCTATGAACAGGAGTTTTGCGCGAACGTGCACCGTGGCGTTCACGCTCTGAGTGAACAAGCCACACGCGAATTTGAATCGGCTCGTTCGGAGGTTCAGCATTTCATCCAAGCTCCCTCGACCCAAGAAATTATTTTCACTTCTGGAACTACCGAGTCGATTAATTTACTCGCTCATTCTTATTCAAAAGCCTTTTTGAAGCCTGGTGATGAGATATGGATTTCTAGCCTGGAGCATCACTCGAACTTGGTTCCTTGGCAAATGGCAGCAAAATACTACCATTGCCACTTGAAAGTCATTCCGCTGGATCACGTGGGTGAAATTCCTTTCGGTCCCACAGCCCGTTTGCTTGCCGTCACCTACGCTTCCAACGCGCTGGGAGTTCTGAATCCTCTTTCGAGCTGGATCGCACAAGCGAAAGCGCATGGAATGCAGGTACTGATCGATGCCGCTCAAGCGGCGGTACATGTTCCCATCGATGTTCAGGCTCTAGGATGCGATTTTTTGGTTTTTTCAGGTCATAAAGTTTATGGCCCAACAGGAACGGGGATTCTTTGGGGAAGGGAACACTTACTGGAGCAAATGCCTCCGTATCAAATGGGCGGGGACATGATCGAGTCGGTTCGCTTCGAAGATACGCGTTTTGCGAAACTGCCCGCTAAATTTGAGGCTGGAACACCGAATATTGCGGGCGTGATCGGCCTCGGGGAAGCTTTGAGATGGCTCAAGGTTCAAAATCATGAAGCTCTCACTGCGCTCACCCAATACGCTCGAGAGCAGCTTCTTTCCGTGCCAGGCCTCCGGCTTTTCGGGGATCAACCTCATAAAATGCCTCTTTGGTCTTTTTTGCTCAGCGACGTTCACCCCCATGATATTAGTTCAATTGTCGATCGTGAAGGAGTTGCCATTCGAGCAGGGCACTTATGCGCACAACCCTTGATGCAATTGCTCGGTGTTTCCGCTTTGGTCCGAGCTTCTTTCGGTCTGTACAATACGCGAGAAGATGTGGACGCTTTGGTTTACGCTTTGCATCAAGTAAGACGGGTCTTTCGATGTTAGATGATTTGTATCAAGAACTGATTCTGGACCATAGCCGGCATCCTCACCATTACGGAGATCTGCCGGGTTCCACCCATTCGGCTCATGGGCATAACCCCTTGTGCGGAGATGAGCTGTTTGTTTACCTGGTAATTGAAAACGCTCGCATCCAAAACATTCGATTTCAGGGGGAAGGTTGTGCCATATCCAAAGCTTCTGCTTCGCTGATGACCGACGAGTTAATTGGAAAAACGCTCCAGGAAGCACGAATCCTTTTTCAAGAATTCCATGAGCTTTTAACGCAGGAAAAAGATCAATTCGATCATCTGGTCAAAGCACAGGCCTTGCGAGGAGTTCGCGAATTTCCGGTTCGGGTGAAATGCGCCACGCTCGCTTGGCATACTTTTGAGGCCGCTTTAAAAGAGCAAGCCGCTGAAATAACAACGGAGTAAAAGGTTTCATGCATATGTACGGTGGTGGAGTGAACGTTCAATTGAGCAGAGATTGCGTGGGTATTCAGATCCCCAATGGCGACTCTATGACCCTTGAACAGGGACACGAAGTCTATATCACCCAAGTTCTGGGCGGAATGTTCACGGTTGAAACAGAATGGGGTTATCTGGTCCGGATTGACGGAAAAGATGCAGACGCCTTAGGACAAACCGTTCCCGAAGAACGTCAAAAACCAAATTGGGAACAATACGCCAGTTTGGAAGAAGCAGCCTGGGCTCAACTCAGAACCTGTTACGACCCTGAAATACCGGTGAATATTGTCGAGCTCGGACTGGTCTATGAATTGGAAATTTTGGGTTCAGACCTACGAGTTCAGATGACTTTAACGGCTCCTGGATGCGGCATGGGAGAAGTCCTCAAGAACGATATTGAAACCAAACTTCGAGAAATACCGGGAATAGAAACCGTTATCATCGATCTCACCTTTGATCCACCCTGGAGCACAGAAAGAATGTCCGATGCGGCTCGATTGCAATTAGGCATGATGTAAATCAGTTGCAAAGCTTCAAGTCCTACGCTAAGCCGATCCCAATGATCGGGGTGTAGCTCAGCTTGGTAGAGCGCTTGGTTCGGGACCAAGAGGCCGCAGGTTCAAATCCTGTCACCCCGACCAAAATCAACGAAAAAAAGTGGTAATCGTAGCATCGTTACAGACTTTATTTTTGTTTCGATTTTTATAAAAATAAAAATCCCGTCTTCAACGCACGCAGCGGACATAGTTCGCGCTGCTGATGCCATACGTGTTGACGCTGCCACCACCGAAATTCACGCTCCACGCAACGGACGGGGGCGTGCAAGAATAAGGCGTTGATGTCCAAAACCAACTCTGAGGCGTGCTTGGAAAAGCCGTCGTGTTCATTGTTGGACCCGGAGATGCTACGCGAACATCCAGAAGCGTCGACAATTCTTTGACATTGGGAAGACGCCAGCTCAAACCGTCCAGATTCAAACCCGCACAATAAGCCTGTGCAGAACTCCAGTTATAGGTTCCAGAAACCGTTCGCTGCCAAATCAAGCCCGTTACGGTGTCCAGAACCTGCGTGCTATTAAAGGTATAACGATCTACCTCTCGAACCGCCGATGAGGGTCGCACACAACGCGTAAAGCCGTTCGCAGGCACTGAAGAACAACCGCTATAACCCTGGCTGCAAACGAGGCCTGCGTAATACGCACCGCTACCGTAACTCACCCACCAAGCACTGCCCGGGTAACCCTGCAAAGCGTCGGAGGACCAATAGTAACTGCTGGTTTGAGTGCCTGGAAAAAAATCCAGATCCACGCTGGGACCAGCGCAATCTATCGTATAATCCACCAAGGTCTGAAGTTCCACGTGCGTGGGCAAACGCCAGTCCCCAAAACCAGACTCAAACAGATTAGCACAATAAGCTTGGGCAGCTGTCCAATTGCCTGCAGGCGCATTCCCTACCTTTTGCCACTGCAGACTCGTCATTTGATCCGTGACAATCCCCGGAACGGATTCAAGGTAGCGGCCCGTTTGATTGGCGTTGTCTCGATAGACACCCGTTGTCACTTGCCAATTCGCCCACTCGGGATTGTAAACCTGAGGAGAACGCACACAACGGACACAGTACGTAACACTGATGAGATACGTGCCGACGCTGCCATAACCGAAATCCACGCCCCACGCACCGGACGAGGGTGCACACGAATAAAGCATTGATGTCCAAAATATGTTCTGCGGTGTACTCGGAAAAGCCGTCGTATTGATCGTCGAACCCGGGTACGCCACATGAATATCCAGAAGCGTCGACAATTCTTTGACATTGGGAAGGCGCCAGGGCAAACCATCCAGGTTTAAACCCGCACAATAAGCCTGTGCCGAACTCCAGTTATAGGTTCCGGAAACCGTTCGTTGCCAAATCAAGCCCGTCACCGTGTCTAACACCTGTGTACTGTTAAAGGTATAACGATCCACCTCTCGAACCGCCGACAAGGGTCGCACACAACGCGTAAAGCCACTCGCAGGCACTGAAGAACAACCACCATAACCCTGGCTGCAAACGAGTCCCGCGCCATAGGCACCGCTGCCGTAACTTACCCACCAAGCACTGCCCGGGTAACCCTGTAAAGCGTCGGAGGACCAATAGTAACTGCTGGTTTGAGTGCCTGGGAAAAAATTCAGATCCAGGCAGGGGCCAGCGCAATCCATCGTGTAATCGACCAAGGTCTGAAGTTCCACGTGTGTGGGCAAACGCCAGTCCCCAAACCCAGACTCAAGCAAATCAGCGCAATAGGCCTGGGCAGCCGTCCAATTGCTAGCAGGTGCACTCCCTACCTTTTGCCACTGCAAACCTGTCATCCGATCCGTGATAACCCCTGGAACGGATTCAAGATAGCGGCCCGTTTGATTGGCGTTGTCTCGATAGACACCGGTTGTCACTTGCCAATTCGCCCACTCGGGATTCCAAATCACCGGAGCGCTTGGGCTTTCGGTAGGACTCAAGGTTTGGGAATACGACAAACTTCCGCTCGTCTCAGACGCACTGAGAGTCCTGCTTGAGCTTCTCGTGGCCGACTCCACATCGCTCAGCGTACGAGTACGCTTTTGACTCGGGCTTAAGCCCTCGGTGAAAGAAAGGCTGAGCGTATCCAGCAAACTCACAGTATTCCGAGAAGAGGCTTTGCTGAAGGTTTGGCTGAGCGTTGGTTTTGTTTGCGAAACACTCGCAGACGCGGTGCACGTTGGCATCCGATCGAACAAACGAACGGCATAAGACTCCGAGGACAGCGACGTCTTACCCGTCCAATCGGCGTAAAAACTCACCAATAAAATCGCGCTTTCGGTAATTTGATGCTCATATTCCAAAGGAAGCCAGGAACTTTGTCCGCAGCACTCCGGTCTCCCCAAAGCGATCGTGGAGTTGATCTCACACAAAACGCGCTCGATGTGAGTGTTCATGAAAATGGAACAATTGGCCACAAATTGGCCCGTATAATCCGGCATCGCTTGAATCGCCGGAGTTAACTCGGCAAACAAAGCCTTCAATCCGGTCGAAAACAATTGTTTTTGCTGGGCGGCAGGCAATGTCTGGTTCGAAACGAGCTGCGTTAGTGCCTGATTCGCCACGGCATTCGTTACCTGGCTTTGATTAAGCCAGGCAGCAACAGCGGCTTGCCCCCAAATGAAGAACACCCAAAGCCTTGCCGGCCTCAAGCACCGTGCTTGGGTTTTTAGATTTTTCCTCATTCCGCAATTGCTACCGCAAGAAAGAAAGCAAGAAAAGGCTTTTGGAGTTTCCGTAATAATAAATTGCAATATCAAGGACGATACGGCAGGATCACGCTTTCCGCTTTCGGCTGAACACGTGGGCAAATTCTCTTTTGAGCGCGTTCCATCTCATAGACGAGCACTTCGGCAACCTGCTGCTGATCTGCTTCTTGACACTCCACCACCAGCTCATCGTGTATCATGTTGACCAAAACAGCTTCTTGAAAATCCTGAGATAAGCGTCGATGCACCCATACCATCGCTAATTTAGCAAGTTCTGCAGCAGTTCCCTGAATCGGCATGTTTTTTGCGACACGAGAGATGTCTTGGCTCGTATTCAGCGCAAGACGCCTACCCAGGCGAGTCTGAGCATAGCCCTTGGCGTAAGCTTCTTGGACACTCCAGTCTAGGTAGGCTTTAATGCGCGGGTGCTTCTTAAAATACTGTTTCAACCACTCTTCTGCTTGATTCTGCGTCACTTGCAAACTTGCAGCCAAGGACTTAGAACCCATTCCGTAAATGATCCCGAAATTGATTGCTTTCGCTTGTTCTCGATAGGTGGGGCTGCCAAACAAATTAATAGCGACTTGAGTGTGCAGATCTTCGCTGTCTTCAAAGGCCTTGAGAAACGAAGCGTCGCCTGAGAAATCAGCTAAAATACGCAGTTCACACGCAGCATAGTCTGCTCGCACAATCGCTCGTCCAGCAGGAGCGCTTAAACAGGCTTGAAAACGAGTATCTGAAGGAAGATTCTGAAGGTTCGGTCGATGGCAGGAAACTCGACCTGTCGAGGCTCCCGTCGACTCAAAATGAGCATGAATTCGCCAAGATATCGGATCGATAAACTCGATAAAAGTGGCTCCGTAAGTTTGGACCAATTTGGCCATTTCTCGATAGCGATCCAGGCTGGCTTGAGCCTCTGCAGGGTTCGTGCATTTTGACAAAGCACCGGCCACATCTGCTGGGCTATTCAAGTTCAGGCTGGACTCTCCAAATAAGTCCAAATGCTGAGGGCCTGAAAGACAATCCATTGCCAACTTCTGATATTTTAGCATCTCAGTTCGGCAAACTTCAATCGTTTCCACCCAAGCCTTTCGATTTACGTAAAGGCCATAGCGCTGCATCTCCCGAAATACAGGAGCGACAGCCTGTTCTAAAGTTTCAAAATTAAGTCGTTCCAAACACGAGCACGCTGCTAAAAATAGCAGGTCCTCCTTTCGGTGGCGAAAATACGAGTCTCAATAAAATGCTTCGAATGCAATCGGAAACATCAGACGATCTCAAGGTATCTTCAATAAATTGAACCTCAAAAACACTGCCTTCAGCAGAGACACTCATTTGATAAGCCAACTTGCCCGATAGATCAGGGCTGTTTTTGAGGGCTTTTTCATAGCACCGGGTAAAAGAAGAATTTTTCTTGGCTAAAGTGCCTAGAACACCCAACTGATCCGCAGAACCCTTCGTCACGCTGGAATTGCCGGAGGAAACGCGTGCCACTGGCAATTCGGCTTCTTTTCTCTCTGCAACGGCTACTTTACCGCTGGAACTGTTTCCAACCGAATCGATGTCCGCCGTCGATTTGAGAGATCCGCTAGAACCCTTCAACGAACTTTTTGAAAACCCAGATCCCGAGGCCACAGCAAAACTGCGTTTTTCTTTCATCGCAGAATCCAAATCATCGCTGAACGAATCAGAATTCGAGGAGAAGACATTGGCCATTGCAGTTCCACGGCCTTTTTGTCCGCTGGATTCACCCGAGACTCCGATCAGACCCAAAACTCCCGAAGAAGCCAACTTACTCCGAATCGGGTTTGATCCTTGGCCAGGCTCTTTGGGAGAAGCTTGCAGGCTTTTGCTGGGCGTTGCTGAAGGTGAAGCCGATTCTTTGTTCGAGGGAAGAACAGCGGGCTCGTTGACGGCCACTTTGGATTCTTTAGCTGGTTTGGGAATTGGAACGGGCTCATTGGCTTCATGCGCCAAAGGAGCCGGAACTTTTTTGAGAACAATCCCCTTGGATCGAATCGGTTGAACAGTCTTCACCCATTTTTCAAAATCGCGCTGGGTCACCTGTTCTGGAATCTTAATGTTCATAATCGACATGGCCACAAACAAGTGAAGCAAAAGCGAGAAGGCAAGGGCGCTTAGCAAAAGAGCGTTGTTCAATTTCTCAAATACGTTCATTCTAAGCCTCTTGCTTGATCACCGCAAATTCAAACTTTCCAAAACCCGCATCACCGCAAGTCACCAGAACATCGACTAAAACACGATAGGGAGTATATTTATCGGCCACAATAACAACTTTCCCGGTGAATCCGGAGTTTTTTATAAACTCAGCCGTATGTTTTTGATTCGCTTTCACCGAAATGAGCTCTTCTCTCAGCGAGGTGATGACATAACCGTTTTTCTTGGCGAGCGCGGGAACACGGTACGTTTTCGGATCTATTTTCTCGACGACCCGGCCATCCACAACAATGGTCGGGGTCTCATAAAGAGCTTTCATCTCGTCTGAAACCGCTCCTTCCATGCGCCGAATCCCTGTGAGCATAACGACGACTGCTTCTTCTGCATTCTCTCGGGTCGTGGAGTGCGGTAAGTCAACCGATGGGTCTTGAACCACAATGGGACTGACGGCGAAAATCTTAATCGTGTACACCAAGATGTTGGTGACAACATCCATCAGCGAAGTCAAAGAAACGCGATAGGGACTTTCTTCACTTCGAAATCGACGGCGGCGCATCATGGCACCACTCCTGGAACAAAAGCAACTTCTTCGAACATTGGCCTCGCCGAATCCATGATATGCGTAATATCATTGTAAATGACGTCGGAATCCGCCATCAAAATCATTCGGTTTTCGTTTGGATAATCCAATTTGAGCTCCGTGAATTTTTGACGCAGCCCTTCAAAATCATAGCCCTGAGGGGTTTTCGGAAACAAAGGCTCTTCGCTGGTGCCTAAAGTTTTACCCGCAACCTGCAAATTAATTCCATTGCTGAGAACAATCACCATTAAATCCAAAACAGGGCCACTCGAGGCTTCTGGGCTCACGGCATCCGAAACACCTCCAAATTGAGGTGCATCCACACGGATGACTCCGATCGGCAAGAAAGCAGACATGCCCATCAACACCATCACCAACATGAACAAAACATTCATCATAGGCAAAATTTCAGGTTCTGGAAGCTCTTCGCTCGTGCTGCGCTGGCGGCGGCCACCTCTTCTCATTTTTTAACTCGAGCACCGATTAAAGCAGCTTCTAAGCGAATTGCGAGGGTATCAATTCCATCCACGAGCTTCTTGACCACACCCGATACCAACATTTGAAAAAACATAGCAGGAATGGCCACCATCAAACCAAAAGCCGTACAATTCATCGCAACCGAAATAGCTCGAGTCAACAGCACGGATTTCTGATCAGGAGGCGCGTCAGCAACAACCGTAAAGGCCTCGATCAAACCCATGACCGTGCCGAGCAAACCCAGCAAAGTGGCCAGCGAAGCTAAACCTGAAAGCGCATGCGCTCTCTTTTGAACCAAAGGAACCGCCTCAAGAAGCCCTTCTTCAATTCCGGCGCGAATCTCATCTTCTGATTTCTCCGCTTGCTCAAGAGCACGCCGACAAACAAGAGATAAAGCGGAATGCTGATGAGAGTCACAGATTTTTAAGGCTTCAGCCACTTGGTGTGAATCCAAGGCTTGCTTCATGGGTTCCCAGAATTTTTTCAAATCGATGCTTTGGATCGCAAACAAGCTGAAGCATCGCTCAACGGTAATACCCAGCACCAACATAGAACAAAATCCGATGGGAGCCATCCAAATCCCACCTTCAACAAAAAATCGCGCAAAGCCTTCCATCGTGTCTCCTTTCTCACTCTACCTTAAAAATATCGTATTTCGCAGTTTTTAAAATCTCTTCTTTTATGTCTTCCGGTTCTTCCCTGGGTCGATCTCGCAAAAAATCAAACTGTGCCCTTGGTAAAACAAAATTCACATTGGAGCGATCAACATCTCCATGAATTTGCACCTCTCCCAACTCAATCACACGCGTCGAATTTTCTTGAGGGCGAGAGGGTTGAACCCCATACACCCAAGCTCCAGGCACAAGCAAAGCTATTCCGAACAGACTCTTCATGCTCTTTGTTTCCTCAACAACAATCGTTGTTTCGCAACTTTTAGGTACTGGGAAACTCGTAAAAACAATGCCTTATCCAAATTCTTCGATGCCTGAAATTTCTCAAGAGCCTCAACCGCCCCAACATCGTCTTTCTGAGCCATGTACACCATGGCTAAACTCAGCCAACCATAAAAATAATCGGGCTCTGATTTAACGACAAAAAAGTAAGATTTCAAGGCATTGGGGTAATCTTTGGCCAAGAAATAGGCATTTCCGAGCAAAAGTGAAGCCGTGATCGAATTTGGAAGCTTGCTTTTTGCTTTCTGCAAATACTCCACGGCTTTTGAGATTTCACCTCGATCTAAAGAGATTTCTCCGAGTGCAATCAAGGCTTGGGGCACATCGATCGACTGGTAGAGTTCCTCTGCTTTTTTCCCAATTTTTTGTGCTTGATAACTGTAGGCAAGCCAAAGTTTGACCTGAACAGAAGCTTCTTGACCCTCCAACTCTTCCAAGATGAGTTGAGCCGCTCGATAGCGCTTTTCAGCCATATAGCCTTGAGCCATCTGCAAAGCATTCGTTTTATTTCCAGAAGCTTGCAGGTTGCTTTCTTCCGCCACGATAGAGGCGATGGGGAGCTCTTCAAAAGCCTCGTAATCGCTGGGCTTAATTTGATTCAAAGCCTGTTTGGCTCGCGAAAGCCAAGCGATTCCACCCGAAACGCCAGGGCTGCGATCGATCACCCGATGAAAGGCATCGATCGCCTTTCGTTCTAAGACCATAGCCTTCTCTTCCAGAATGCTCGCGTACTCGTCACACGCCTCTTCCTGAAGCTTTTGCACATCGCTCGGACAAGGAGCTTTCAAGAGAACCTCAAATAAATTCTGATAGAGTCTTCCAATTTCAAAAAGAGAGGCCAGACTCCATTCTGAGAGATCGTAGCGTTTCACGATTCGTTCATAACGCTTTTGCAAATCCGCCAATCGATTGGTTTTTCGAATGAGCTCATTCGATTGCCCTTGGCTCGTTGTCGCTTCTATCTTAAGAGCAAAATACGCGTTCAGTTCGGGCACTAAGAGCGCAAAGTCCGCTTCGGGTGACTCGTTTCGAAAGCGCTTGTAGAACACCCCTCGCAAAGCGGTGGCTTCCTTTCCTTGACGAGCTTCTTCATAGTCTTGTATCGCTCTTTGGTAAGCCAACGGAGTCTCGGGATTTTGGGGGTATTCCTTCGTGAATTGTTCAAAGGTTTGGGCTGCTAAAAGCCAATTGCCCGCTGCTTCAAAATGAATGGCCGCTTGCAATAAAGCAGAAGGCTCCTGTTTGATTTTCAGGTAAATGCGGGCGGATTCAGCGAACAGTTGTTTTTGCTGAAAAAAGACAGCTCGATCCACGAGCACGTTGCGAGCGAATGGGCCTTTGGGATAGAGACGAATCAATTCTTCAAATCGCTGTTCGGCTTCTGCGTATAATTCAGCCTGATCCAAGGCTTTCGCAGCATTATAAAGCGACTTTTCACGGACTTCTTCCGAAGGTCTATTGTTAAGAACCCAATCGTAAACCGCAGCGGCGGCTTGATAATCCTCATGGGATTTGGCTTCTGCAAATAAGGCATTGGCTTCTTTGAAACGTGCATTTCGCTTGATTTCAGAGAATTCAGGTCCTAAAAATTCATACTGCAGCGCTGTTTGAGCAACCTCAGCCCATTTTTGCTTTTGAACGAGTGTTCCCACCAACAAATTAGCCGAGACTCTTGCCGCGGGAGCTTCAGGATATTCCTGGATCAACGCCCTGAAATCTTTTTGAGCCTCAGCTTCTGCACCGTAAGAGTATTCAATCGAAGCAACTTGAAACAAGAATGCCGGATAAGCTGGAACTTGGGGGAAGTTGTTTTTCAAAGTTCGAACGGCTTCGATAAAATCCAGCATTGGGCTCGGCATCGGTTGTTCAAAACGACCCAGATCGGAAAGCTGAAGTTTTGAAAAGTCAGCCTCTGGAAAGGTTTGCTTAATCCAAGAATCGTAAGCATAAACCACATCCAATGCCGCTTGCGATCGATAGGCCGTTGCTCCTTTCCAGTCGCGGATTTGAGCAAACGCCTGAGCAGCTTGGTGGTATTCTCCAGCCTTAAAAGAGCTCTCTCCGTAAAAATAAATTATTTCATCGAGCTGCTTATCAGTCGGAAAGTGAGAAACAAATTGAGCGAAATAGTAAGCAGATTCATGAAAAATTTTCGGATCGTTCTTTTTTTTAGCCTCATTAAAAAGTTGAATCGCAAGGCTTAAGAGAATCGGTTGGATGAAATCTTTTGACTGAGGGCGATCGATGTAGCGCGCGATGATTTCTTTTCGCATCGATGGCTCAGGCGATAGAGCGATAATGCGCGCATCGACGGCTTCGTTGCTGGAATTTTCCGGATCCATTTGGATCGCCTGAGCCAACACAGCGATGGCTGCTGGATTGCGTTTATTTTGAGTCAATAGCTTCCCAAGCATCAGCAAAACGGAGCGCGGAGCTTTATCTTGAAGCGCCTGTCTCAGAGGATCCTGTGAATCAAGCTCAAGAATGGCCCGAGCCCAGTATCGTTCAGACTCTTGTTGTAAAACATCTTGATCACCTTGAGCTGGAAAGTCGCTGAGCATCTTTCGGAACCCATCAATTGCTTGCGAGTAGTTCTGCTGAGCAAATAGAATCCAAGCTACTTTGAATGTGGCTCGTCTTGCGTAAATTCCAGGGTAGGGCAGAGCGAGCTGGGTGTAGTATTTCAACGCTTCAGCATAATCTTCTTCTTCGAAATAAATCTCAGCCAATCGAAATTTCACTTCATCGGCATAGGCGCTGGTCGAAAATTTTCTCAGTAACAATTCAAAATTATCTTTTGATTTTTGGAGTTCGCCTTCGTACCTAAAGGATATTCCAAGCAAATAATGCGCCGAATCCAAGTGCTTTGAATCAATTCGATGTTTAATGAATAATTCAAGATATCGGATTGCCTCTTGAAGATCGTAATCATAATATAAATCTGCAATATTTAATGAAAAATCGGTCTTCTTAATTGCATCTGGATATTTTTGGATAAATTGACTAATTTGACGAATCAAACTCTTTGCATCGTCTTTTTGAAGTTTTTTCAATGGAATCAGTTCACGATTATAGTAGTCTTCTACATGTTGGGTACGTTTAGCCAAAACAAGGTCTTTGGCAATTTTATAATCGCTTTCAAGCTCTCCCATCTGGGTCGAATCGGGTAGATTGAGTAGTTTACGCTTTTCGCCTAGCTTCACTTGTTCAATTTGTACGATTCGATTGTTTTGGCGATTGTACTCAGCCAAATGGATATCGATCTCAGTCTGATGATTCGTCAGAAGCTGCTGCTCAATGCGGCTCAACCAAGTAGGGGCCTTATCTTGCAGAATTTCGTCAAATAACTGGGTGCAGGCACTTTCTAAGTCGGCTAAATGGCTCTTTAAGACCATTAAGCCTGCTTTGGCTGTCACGAGTCTGGAACTTGCATTTTTAATTTCTTGCTGCGCAACTCGGGCTAATTTTTGGGTCAGAATGGAGTAGGTTGCTTGAAGCTGAGCCAATTGATTTAAGTCCGTTTCTTCAACATGAGATTCAAGCGTTATTTGAATCTTTTTAAGATCGGAAGGATTGTCTTTCAAAACAAGTGTTAATCCTGTTTTGGCTGCTTTTTTAGAATTCCATTCAAAGGTTTGAGTCAACCGATAAAGCAGACTTGAAGAAAGCTCTCCTGAATTGATTTGGTAGGATACGATGACTTTTAAGCGATGTGTTCCGATACCAATTTTTTGAAAGTTGTTCTGTTGAACCGGCACCGAATCACACCAAAACTCAACCGATTTGACTCGATAAGCAAAATTCAAATCCGAACGAAGCGCCAGCTGAAACATCGAGCCTGAGTAAAGGCCTAATTTTTCACCCGCATCCTCCATTCCTCGACGAAGCTTGCCCAACACAGAATCCTCTTTTTGGTATTGATCAACGGCTTCTACCTCCAAGAGCTCATATTCAAGAAGCGCATCGTTGAGCAAGTTTTTCAAAAAAACGATTCGATTTTGAAGCGAACGCCAACGGATGATTTCTTCTTGATTCTGCAGCCAAGAGGAGTCTTTGAACCTTTGGTTTCTCAGGCGAATTCCTTCTTGTATTCCTTCGAGTTCTTTTCGAATATTTTGAACAATCGCTCCTGCTTCTTGATGGCGATCTTGACGGGATAATAACTTGGCAAGGAGCTGGCGATCCGGAGCCTGATCCGTCGCGGTACGATAGAAATTTTGAGCTTGCTTCAAATCTTGCGCTTTATCTCCTGCCAACATCAGAGTTCTTGCCAGCTCATGGGTATCGGCTAACAGAGCATATTGGCCCATTGCTTTTTCTGGCTCTCCGAGTTGCTGGTAGAGATTGCCTAAACCTTTTCGAGCCAGGTCACGAAGCAGTAAATTGGGCGATGCCTGAAGCGTTTCAAGAAGATCTCGAGCTTCTGCAAACTGATTTTGCTGAATGCGAGCAAGGGCCAGCAAATAGCGCGCATTTTCAAAATAGGGAGACTTCGACGAAGCTTCCATAAGGTAAGGGACTGCTTCGGCGGATCGCTGATTTAAAATAAGCTGCCGTGCGTAGATATAACGAATGTAATCCGGTGGATTCGAAATTTGTTGGTAATAATATTCGACATTTTTGAAATCATTGAATCGATCTGAGATTTGAACCAGACGAGATAAGCTGGTACTGTCTTTGAGGCGCTTAAAATGCTCTTTCGCTCCCAACAGATTCCCGAGTTCAAACTGAGAATGTCCCATCAAGGCGTCTATTGGGTTGTCGCCTAAAAGCGCATAAGGAACCAACAAGGCCAAGACCTTCTCGTATTCTCCTGCCTCAAAATAAATCCAAGCTTGATCAAGACGGCCCTGTAAAGCTCTTTCAGAGATCGGTTGCTTGAGATGCTCTATTTTGCGATCGATTTCGCCTAATTGCTGAGACAAAGGACCCAAGTCCCAAGCAAACAACTCCAATGAAGCGCAGCCTAAAAGAAAGAGAACCCTCTTCACGGCAGAGCACCATATTGGATCACTGCTTTTCTGTGTTTGCTAAAGAGCACTTCTGTTTTTTGAGAAGGCTGTACATCCAGACTTGTGCTCAAAGGAATCAGGGTTAGACTGCCATCTCTATTTTGCAAACGTAAGATGATCTTGAGCTCGTGCCGACCTGCAACAGCCGTTCCATCGAATACAAGAATGCCTTTCTTGACTTCGACCTGCATGGGCAAAGAAGGCAGGTGTTGTTCACTCAGACAGACTTCCAATCCCTCGATTTTGGACTTAGCAACAAGGTCTTTCGAAATCACAATGGCCATTTTGGGATTTTTCGCAACGGAGCCCGGGAGTAAGTGTGGAATGTCGCTTAAAGGAAGAACGGTTCGACCTCGAATGTGATGAGCGACCACTTTGGTATCTTCAAGAATTCGATCTTTGTTGACTCGAAGCTCGACATAGCTGGTACCGCCTTGTTTTGCCGTAATGGAGATTTTAGCTTCTAAAATTTTGCTTATTTCTGAATTGACGTAGGTAAATATTTTATTGTTACCCCCGCAATAAGCTTTCAGAGAAATCACATGCTGACCTTCGTTGACAAAAGAGTCAAAAATAGTCCGTGTCTTCCTAGAGTTCTCAGAAATGGGGGTTCCGTCTAGCGCATAGGCCACGTTCGTCAAATGGCAGTTTTGATCCCCAGACAGCGCATAAATAATAAGCCTTGCATCGCTATCAAGGGCTCCTGTTATATTATCTTTGAGTGTTTTTAGTTCCGCTCTTTGACTTTTTATTTTTTCTTCTAAATTATTGATCTGCTGTTCAAGTTGCAATATTTTATCATTCTCAATCGTTTTAGAGAGTGACAACTCAAAATTCTCAGATATCAAGCAAGCACTGAGCATCAGAGCGACAAAAAATGGATTTTTGAAAATAAGCATAAAAGGCGTACCCGTTCTAAAATAATATGTTTATTGAAATAATATCAATACCCTAGAGTTAAAAGTGTCTTCGAAGAGCCAAGGCTCTACTTAAACTCATGCGATCCGCAAATTGCAACTCTCCTCCGACAGGTACTCCTGTGGCAATTCGGGTTACATTGAAAGAGCGCTCCGAAAGCTCTTGAAATAAAAACAAGGCCGTGGCTTCACCTTCCACCGTTGCCGGGGTCGCCAAGATAACTTCTTCCACCTCTTCTTTTAGGAGACGATTCAATAGACTTTGGATTCGCAATTTACTTGGCCCGATTCCCTCCATCGGAGCCAATACCCCATGAAGCACGTGATAAAGACCTCGGTACTCAGCGGTTCTTTCCAACGCCATTAAGTCTTGAACTCTAGACACGACGCAGAGGACTTTTTTATCCCGACTCGTTGAGCTGCAAACAGAGCATTGATTGCACTCGGTCGTCACCATGTGGCAGGTCGAACATTCACGCACCTGGGTTGACAAAGCATCTAACGCTTGGCCAAGTCCAAGCAAAGCTTCTCGATCGTTTGAGACGAGATGTAAAACCAAACGCAAAGCCGTGCGCTCACCGACTCCTGGCAAACGCGAGAATTGGTCGATCGCATGCTGAATCGGGTTTGGTTTCATATCGAACATATTGCTCCCTTTCGCACTGTGTGCCTATAAGGCACTTCCTTGATAAATAAAACCCCTGAAGGCATTCTCCTCGTTGACAAACCCAAAGGCATCACGTCTTTTGATCTGGTGGCTCAAGTTCGTCGAACCCATGGGATACGAGCGGTTGGGCATACGGGAACGCTGGATCCCTTTGCCACAGGTCTCATGGTTGTTCTGCTCGGACGCTATACGCGCTTTAGCCATTACATTACTTCGGAAGATAAGGTCTATGAGGCAGAAGTTTTACTGGGTCAAGGAACCGATACCGACGATTGCGATGGCCAAGTCGTTTCTGAAGCCTGGGTTCACTCCCTAGAGACGGAAGAAATTGAAGCCGCGTTGCAGCAATTTATGGGAAAGCAACTTCAGGTTCCACCCATTTATTCGGCCATATCCATCGGTGGGGAGCGAGCCTATAAAAAAGCTCGAAGAGGTGAGCAACTCGAACTCCCTGCCAGAGAAATTGAAATATTCGAACTTAAGCTTCTGAAGCGAGTCGATCATCATCGCTTTTGCTTTCGGGCTCATGTCTCCAAAGGAACTTATATCCGAGCACTCGCCCGAGATCTGGGGCGAACACTTGGCTTTCCGGCTCATCTTACCGAGCTTCGCAGAACTCGAGTCGGGCATTACGATATCAAAGACTGCTCGCCAGAACTCCGAGAAGGCCCAGCGGCTCTCCTGAACCTTCCGAAAATCGCTATTGATGAATCAATCGCTTTGGCGATCAGAAAGGGACAAAAACCTTCTTTTCCCCTAGACACAGAACTGGATTTCAGGCTTGCTTTGGCACATTATAAAGATGAGATCATCGGAATCGTCCGAGTCGAGCAGGGCTGCTTAATCCCAGTTCGAGGGTTCTAGTACCTGAAATTGCATCGTTTTTTCATGAAGACGCACTTGACAGGATACTTTAATCGACATAGAGGAAGACCCTGATCAAACAAGGGCCCTGTGTTCCAAGCTTTGCCCCCCCTAACTTGGCACTCAGGGTTCTTGTCTGATTTTTTTAGTGTTTTCTTGATCATAGCATGAAAGAAGCGGAGTACTCCCAGCCCATGGTGACTGAAATTTTACAAAACTTCGCAACTCGGAAAAATTTTGCAAAAATCAAAACCAAGCTTCAGACCCCAAGTCTGATCGATATCCAACGCAAGAGCTACAATAAGTTCTTGCAGATGGATACTGCTTGGAATGTACGCGAAAATTCCGGTTTGCAATCTGTATTTCAATCGGTTTTTCCCATTAAAGACTACAATGAAACGGCATCTCTCGAATTTGTAGGGTACCATTTCGATCGTCCTAAGTACGATGTCGAAGAATGTCGTTCCAGAGGAATGACCTTTGCGGCCCCCATTCGGGTTGTTGTACGCTTGGTCATTTGGGATAAAGATGAGTCTTCTGGCAACCAAACCATCCGAGACGTTAAAGAGCAAGAAGTCTACTTTGGCGAAGTGCCTTTGATGACCGACTTCGGAACCTTCATTGTGAATGGGACTGAACGGGTTGTGGTTTCTCAGCTTCACAGAAGCCCCGGTGTCTTTTTCGACAGTGATCGTGGAAGAACGCACTCGTCCGGAAAATTGCTTTACAATGCTCGCATCATTCCTTATCGCGGCTCTTGGCTCGATTTTGAATTCGATCACAAAGATCTGATCTACTGCCGCATTGATCGACGTCGGAAATTCTTGGCAACCATTGTTTTGAAAGCTTTGGGTTATTCGACAGAAGAATTGCTTAGTTACTTCTACAAAACCGAAGTCTTGCTTCTGAATCGAGGCAATGGATTCTCTAAAGTAGCGGACTATGATCTGCTGTTGGGACAAAGAGCGACCAAGGACATTGTCCACCCTGAGTCCGACGAAGTATTGGTTCGAAAGAATCGCAAATTCACCAAGCTTTCCGTGCAAAAAATGCAAGAAGCCAACATCCAGTCGCTTCAACTTGAAGATGATGAGGTTTCAGGCTTAATCTCCGCCAAAGATGTTATTGATGTTCAAAGCGGAGAGGTTATCCTCGAGTGCAATGAAGCTTTGACACTCAAAAAACTTGAGAGTCTGGTTGAATCGGGCTTGGAACAAATTCAAGTTTTGTTTATCGATGGCCTAAACGTTGGTTCTTACTTGCGCGATACCATTGCGCAAGACAAAGTTTCGAATCGTGAAGAGGCTTTGCTTGAACTTTATCGTCGCATGAGACCCGGAGATCCTCCAACGCTTGAGACGGCCGAAAATCTGTTTACGAATCTGTTTTTCAATCCAGAGCGTTACGATCTTTCCGAAGTGGGTCGTCTGAAGTTTAACCATAAATTCAATTTGGATGAGCCGTTAACCAATCGCGTCCTCACCAAGCGAGACATTTTAGAAACGGTTCGCTATTTGATCGAACTACGTAATGGCACAGGTTCATTGGATGACATTGATCATCTTGGAAATCGACGTGTCCGTGCCGTTGGCGAATTGATTGAGAATCAGTATCGTATCGGCTTAGTTCGAATGGAACGCGCGATTAAAGAGCGCATGAGTGTTCAAGAAGTTGATACTTTGATGCCTCATGATTTGGTCAACAACAAACCTGTAGCCGCTGTGGTGAAGGAATTTTTCGGTTCCTCTCAGTTGTCTCAGTTTATGGATCAAACCAATCCGTTGTCTGAAATTACGCACAAGCGTCGTTTGTCTGCACTTGGACCGGGAGGATTAACTCGAGAGCGAGCGGGCTTCGAAGTTCGAGATGTGCATACCACACATTACGGACGTATTTGTCCCATTGAAACCCCAGAAGGTCAGAACATCGGTTTGATTGCTTCTTTGTCCACCTTTGCTCGCGTCAATGAATACGGCTTTGTCGAAACGCCTTATCGACGTGTTCGAAATGGCCAAGTAACCGATGAAATTGAATATTTCTCAGCCTTGCAGGAAGAAAACGAAGTCATCGCACAAGCAAACTCTAAAGTAGACCCCGATACCGGAGCCTTCTTGGATTCCTTTGTTCAGGTCCGAAAAAGCGGTGAAACAACTCTCGAGCGTCCCGAAGAAATTTCCTTGATGGACGTTTCTCCGAATCAGCTTGTTTCAGTGGCTGCAGGTCTGATTCCATTTTTGGAACACGACGATGCAAACCGAGCTTTGATGGGTTCGAACATGCAAAGACAGGCAGTGCCTCTCTTACGTTCGGATTCGCCTCTTGTGGGTACGGGCATGGAAGCCGTTGTAGCACGAGATTCCGGCGTTTGCCGTGTAGCAAAGCGAGGGGGGGTCATTGATTACGTTGACAGCTCTCGTATTGTGGTCCGCGTCAACTCCGATGAAATCGATGATCATGGCTCTCAGGTTGATATCTACAAGCTGAATAAGTTCCAACGTTCCAACCAGAGCACCTGCTTCAATCAAAAACCGATTGTTTCGATCGGAAATGCGATTCAAGCAGGGGATGTGATTGCCGATGGTCCCTCGACCGATTGCGGAGAACTCGCTTTGGGCCGGAACGTGGTTGTCGCGTTCATGCCCTGGCATGGATACAATTTCGAAGATTCGATTTTGATTTCGGAACGCCTCTTAAAAGAAGACCTCTATACCTCGATTCATATTGAAGAATACGAATGCGTGGCTCGAGATACAAAACTTGGACCTGAGGAAATCACCCGAGACATCCCCAATGCGGGCGATGAGACTTTAGGTGATTTGGACGAAGCGGGTATCATTCGAGTCGGTGCCGAAGTTAAAGCAGGCGATATTTTGGTTGGTAAGATTACTCCGAAAGGGGAATCTCAACTTTCGCCCGAAGAAAAACTTTTGCGTGCTATCTTTGGTGAGAAAGCAGGAGATGTTCGAGATACCAGCCTTCGCATGCCGCCCGGCACGACAGGTACGGTCATCGATGCGAAGGTCTTTACTCGAAAAGGCATTGATAAAGACTCGCGTGCGCGTTCGAACGAAGAAGAAGGCGAAGCACAGCTTTTGAAAGATCAGAACGACGAAATTCGAATCATTCGAAACTCAGCCGTTGAACGTATGGTTGCGCTGTTAAAAGATCGAGTCACGATCAATAAGCTGATCGATGAGAAAGGCAAAGTTCTGATTAAAAAAGGCGATGAGCTGACTTCCGAACTTTTGAGCAGCGTTGATTGGAAATATTACGGCGATATCTCTGTTTCTGATACGGTAATTTCAGATCGCATTCAAAAAATTGTCAAAACGCTTACGGAGCAAATAGAAGCGGTACGAACCTCTTTCAGCGAACGCATCAAGCGTTTGAAAGAAGGGGACGAATTGCCTCCTGGGGTTATCAAAATTGCGAAAGTCTACGTCGCAGTGAAGCGAAAGCTTCAGCCCGGCGATAAGATGGCAGGTCGACACGGTAACAAAGGGGTTATCTCGCGCGTTCTTCCCGAAGAAGACATGCCTTATCTGCCCGATGGAACTCCAGTCGATTTCGTTTTGAATCCGCTGGGTGTGCCTAGCCGTATGAACGTGGGTCAGATTTTAGAAACCCATTTAGGATGGGCTGCGAAAGGTCTCGGTGAAAAATTGGAGCAAATGCTTCATGAACAACGTGATTTGGCGCTCATTCGAAATGAGATCAAGGAAATTTTCGGAGATGCTTCCCACGAAGCGCTTGTTGAAAGGCTTCCGGATACCGAGTTGCCTAAATTGGTGGAAAAGCTAAAACGAGGAATTTCGATGCAGACGCCGGTTTTTGACGGCGCTCCAGAAGAGAAAATCCGTGAGCTCTTGGAACTTGGAAACCGAAATGTAACCGGTCAAACCATTTTGTTTGATGGCCGCACAGGCGAGCCATTCGATCAAGATGTGACCGTAGGCGTCATGTACATGCTGAAACTCCATCACTTGGTGGATGATAAGATTCATGCACGTTCCATTGGACCTTATTCACTCGTCACCCAACAACCTCTGGGAGGTAAAGCTCAGTTTGGTGGTCAGCGATTAGGAGAAATGGAAGTTTGGGCCATGGAAGCCTATGGAGCTGCCTATTCGTTGCAAGAATTTTTGACAGTGAAATCGGATGATGTGATCGGTCGTACACGGATGTATGAAGCGATTGTCAAAGGAGAGCACGTGCTTGAGTCTGGTATTCCAGAGTCTTTCAACGTGTTGATCAAAGAGTTGCAGAGTTTGGCATTGGATGTTCAGCTGTTGGATGAAATGGATCCAACGAAAGCCTAAAAAGAGTTTAGATAATGAAAGACATTTTTAATTTTTTTGAAAAGCCAAAAGATCCTCTCAGCTTCAATGCGATTAAGATTCAGCTAGCGAGTCCAGATAAGATTCGCGACTGGTCTTACGGTGAAGTGAAAAAACCAGAGACGATCAATTATCGTACTTTTAAGCCTGAGAGAGATGGCCTTTTCTGCGCCAAAATCTTTGGACCGATAAAAGATTACGAATGTCTTTGCGGCAAATACAAACGCATGAAGCATCGCGGCGTTGTCTGCGAAAAATGCGGGGTTGAAGTGATTCAATCCAAAGTTCGTCGCGAGCGCTTAGGGCACATTGTCTTAGCAACTCCTGTCGCTCACATCTGGTTTTTAAAGAGCCTGCCGAGCCGAATTGGAGCTCTCTTAGATATGGCTCAAAAAGATCTGGAAAAGGTTCTTTATTGCGAGTCCTATATCGTAGTCGATCCCGGTGCTACCCCAATGGCTTTGGGGGAACTCCTCTCCGAAGAACAATATCAAAAAGCGCTCGATGAGTACGGAGATGATAGTTTCTTGGTCGGCATGGGCGCTGAAGCTGTTCGGGAATTGCTTCGACAACTAGAACGAGGCATGAACGGGGACGGCAAAGGTATTGAAGACCTTGTTAAGCAATTGCGTATTGAGTTGGGAGACTCGACTTCGGATGCTAAACGCAAGAAAATCTCTAAGCGCCTCAAAGTTTTGGAATCCTTCAAAGGTTCCACGAACAAGCCCGAGTGGATGTTGTTGGAAGTTATTCCAGTCATTCCGCCCGATTTAAGACCTCTGGTCCCTTTGGAGGGTGGGCGTTTTGCAACTTCTGACTTAAACGATCTCTATCGACGAGTCATTAATCGAAACAATCGATTGAAGCGCCTTCAAGAGTTGAACGCTCCTGAAATCATTATCCGCAACGAAAAGCGAATGCTTCAAGAAGCCGTCGATGCTTTGTTTGACAACGGTCGTCGTGGCAAGTTGATCACGGGTCCCAACAAGCGACCTTTGAAGAGCTTGAGCGACATGCTCAAAGGAAAATACGGTCGCTTTCGTCAGAACTTGCTGGGTAAGCGGGTAGATTATTCAGGCCGTTCCGTTATTGTAGTCGGTCCTGAGCTTCGCTTGCACCAGTGCGGTTTGCCCAAGATCATTGCGCTCGAACTTTTCAAGCCATTTATCTATAACAAGCTTGAAGAACGTGGTTACGTCACCACGATTAAATCTGCTAAGCGCATGGTAGAACAAGAGAAACCCGAAGTTTGGGATGTTTTAGAAGAAGTGATCAAAGAACATCCGGTTATTCTTAACCGCGCACCCACCTTACATCGATTGGGGATGCAAGCCTTCGAACCTGTTTTGATCGAAGGAAAAGCCATTCAGCTTCATCCTCTTGTCTGTACGGCCTTTAACGCGGACTTTGACGGTGACCAAATGGCGGTGCACGTACCGCTTTCTGTCGAAGCGCAATTAGAAGCGCGCGTCTTGATGATGAGCACGAATAACATCTTGTCTCCTGCTTCGGGTCGCCCGGTGATTGTTCCTTCGCAGGACATTGTGCTCGGATGTTACTACATGACGCGGATGAGACCTTTTTCCAAAGGCGAAGGCATGAAGTTCTCGAATCCTCAAGAAGTTCGAATGGCTTACGACGCCAAGGAAGTGACGATTCATACCGCCATTCAGGTCCGTATAGACGGTCATCTGTTGGATACGACCGTCGGTCGAGTCTTGATGTACGAAGTTATCCCCGAGGTTGTTCCTTTCGTAGCGATTAATAAAGTCATGGGTAAGAAAGAACTCACCGATTTGATCGATCGTTGCTATCGACTCTCTGGCCAAAAGGAAACGGTTATTTTAGCGGATCGTTTGAGAACGCTTGGATACACCGAAGCCACTCGGTCCGGTATTTCCATCGCCATGCACAACATGATCATTCCAGAGAAAAAAGAGGAAATCGTTGAGCGTTGCCGCAAGGAAGTTGAAGAAATCACAGACCAGTACGTAGAAGGTTTGATTACAGACGGAGAGCGTAAGAATAAAGTCATTGATATTTGGTCCAAGGCAGCCGAAGAAATTGCAACGGAAATGATGGAAGTTGTTTCAACGGAAGAACTTGTTTCAGCCGATGGCAAGGAAAAGAAAATTTCGCCTTCCTTCAATCCTTTGTACATTATGGCCGACTCTGGAGCGCGTGGTTCCACTCAGCAGCTTAAGCAGCTGGCGGGTATGCGTGGTTTGATGTCGAAGCCATCGGGCGAAATTATTGAAACTCCGATCACAGCCAACTTTAGAGAAGGGCTCACGGTACTTCAGTACTTCATTTCGACTCACGGTGCTCGTAAAGGATTAGCGGATACGGCCCTTAAAACGGCTAACTCGGGTTATCTGACTCGACGTTTGGTCGACGTTGCACAAGACTCGATTATCATTGAATACGATTGTGGAACTTTGGACGGCATTGAGATTACTCCGCTGGTCGAAGGCAATGACATCATCGAAAAGATTGGTGATCGCGTATTGGGTCGAGTTCCCCTTGAGGAAGTCACCGACCCGGTGAGCGGAGATGTTTTGGTTCAGGCAGGTCAAGAAATTGACGAAGCCTTGGTCGCCAAAATTGAAGAAGCCGGTGTTTCTCGAGTTCGCATTCGTTCGGTTTTGACTTGTCAAACTCGACGGGGTGTTTGCGTACAATGCTACGGACGTGATTTAGCCCGCGGCCATTTGGTCAATGTTGGTGAAGCGATTGGTGTGATTGCCGCGCAATCCATTGGCGAGCCAGGTACTCAGTTAACCATGAGAACCTTCCACATCGGGGGGATTGCTTCCGGGTCCCGTCAAGAGTCCAGCCACAGTTCCAGAGGCGAAGGAAAAGCTGTATTCGACAATTTGCACGTTGTTAAGCGTCGAGATGGTGTCTTTGTAGCGATGAATCGACAAGGCTCCATTAAGATTGTTGACGATTCCGGGCGCGAACGCGAAATCTATCCTGCTGCTTACGGATCGATGATTCGGGTATCCGATGGCCAGGTTGTGAAACCCGGAACGATTTTAGTAGAATGGGATCCGTATTCCGCTGCCATTCTCACGGAAGCAAGCGGGGTGGTTCATTTCGGAGATTTGCTCGAAGGGGTGACGCTCTCTGAGAAGACAGATGAAACAACCGGACTTTCGCATAAGGTTGTAACCGAAGGACGAGATACGAGCACCAGACCTCGAATTACGGTCAAAGACCAGGCTGGCAAAGTCATGAGTTCCATCATGACCGAATCCTCGGAAGCTCGCTACCTATTGCCTGTTGGCGCCGTTTTGATGGTTGCAGACAGCGATCGCGTCGAGCCGGGTGACATCATTGCGAAGTTAAGCCGTGAAGCCGCGCGAACCAAGGATATTACCGGTGGGTTGCCACGGGTTGTTGAACTCTTCGAAGCTCGTCGACCTAAAGATCACGCCGTGATCTCCGAAATCACCGGTACCGTTTCTTTTGGAAAAGACACCAAGGGCAAGCGAAAAGTATTGGTGACACCGGAATTTGGAGAAGTACGCGAGTATTTAATTCCCAAAGGAAAACACATTCGTGTTCGCGAAAACGATTTCGTTCGAGCGGGTGAACCTCTCATGGACGGCTCGGTTAACCCCCATGACATTCTCAAAGTGTTGGGGGAAAAAGCGCTGGCCAAATACATGGTAGAAGAGATCCAAGAAGTCTACCGTCTGCAAGGTGTTCGCATCAACGATAAGCATGTTGAAGTCATCGTACGTCAAATGCTGCGAAGAGTTCGAATTAAGGAAGCAGGCGATACTTTGTTCCTCGGCGACGAACAAGTTGAAAAGCAAGTCTTTGAAGCCGAGAACGACAAAATATTGACTCAAGGCGGTCAGCCTGCGATTGCAGAACCGCTTTTGTTGGGCATTACCAAAGCCTCGCTTTCAACAGAGTCCTTCATTTCAGGGGCCTCTTTCCAAGAAACGACTAAAGTTTTGACTGAAGCTGCCGTTGGGAGCAAAACAGATTACTTGAGAGGCCTCAAAGAAAACGTCATCATGGGAAGACTGATTCCTGCGGGTACGGGTCTACCAAACTATCGTTATCTCAACATGGAAGTCCATGACTCTGGTGTGATAGAAGAGGGTGGGTTGATGGAAAGCGTGCCTGTGGAACTTCTTGAGTCTGCTTAATTTGTGAAGTAGGGCACTAAATTTACCTTGAGCGCGATTTGAGTTTCTCTTTCGCGCTCAATTGCTTTGACGGATACCAAGAAGAGACCCTCTTGTGGATTTGGATCGATTAGCGGAGAAGGGTAGGTATGTCACACATCCGAGAGGCGTTTGAAAGCGGCAATTTCCAACTGGTTCGTCGATTGGCTCTGGAAAGTAATCGTCCAAAAGATCAAGCCTTTTTAGAAAAAATTAAAACAGATCCGAAAGTCTATTGGGCAGGGGCTTTCGGAGTTGTGAGCCTTTTTGCCGCCTGTATGCTCACCCTTTATTAGAGATTTTTTATGCTTTGGAATTTACTCGCTAAAAACCCTTTTCGCATTTTGCAAGACTTGATGCAAGAAGCCCTGCGTTGCACTCAAAAAACGGAGGCACTCTTTGAAGCTTTGAAGCAAGGCGATCAGGATTTGGTTGAAGAGATCGCAAAAGAAATCAGCCAAATCGAACATCATTGCGATCGAATCAAGCAGGAATTGCGATCCCATATTTCCAAAAGTATTTTTTTACCCGTCGATCGGCGCGATTTGCTGCATGTATTATCCAATATGGATGCCATACCAGACATCTGCGAAGACCTAGGCGTTTTACTCACTTTACGCCGAATGGAAGTCCCTCAAGCGCTTGAGGCTCCGCTCTCCAACTTATTATCGAGTTCTTTCTTCGTCGTGCGTCGATCCAGCGAAGTCATCTCCGCTTTGGATCGTTTGCTCGAAACTGGATTCACAGGCCCTGATGCTCTGGAAATTAACAAAAAAATTGACGATATCGATCACCTAGAACACCTTGCAGATAAAGCACAAGACCAGTTTGGCAAATCGCTTTTTTTGATTGAAGACGATTTAAAACCAGCAGCACTCTTGATGTGGAACAAGATCGCCAACAAAATAGGCGATTTAGCCAATTCTGCCGAACGCATGTCCAGTCACGTTCGCTTAATGATCTCTTCAAGCTAAAAAGAAAATTTTCATGGATACTACTTTACTTGTTCTTGCTCTTGCTCTCTTGGTTGGTTTCTACATGGCTTGGTCAATCGGAGCGAGCGACGTAGCCAATGCCATGGGAACCAGCGTTGGCAGCCACGCGCTCACGATTAAGCAAGCCATTGCCATTGCTGCGATATTTGAATTTTTGGGTGCTTTTTTAGTAGGTGGCCACGTTACCAACACCATTAAGCAGGGTATTGTAGACCCGCTCTCTTTTGTTTCAGACCCGCTTTTGTTTGCCTGGGGAATGACCGCCGCTTTATTCTCTACCGGTATCTGGCTTCAATTCGCCAGCGCCAAAGGTCTCCCGGTTTCTACCACGAATAGCTTGGTGGGTGCCATTATTGGATTCGGATTGGTTTCCAGAGGGGTTGATTCGGTTAAATGGCAAATGCTGGGACGGATCAGTTTGAGCTGGATCATTTCGCCCGTTCTGGGCGGCATGATTGCGCTCATCACATTCTTTGCCATTCGAAAGTACATTCTCGATTCCAAGGATCCTTTGGCCATCACGCAAAAGTGGGCACCTTGGATTCTCTGTTCGGTTGTGCTGGTACTCGTGTCTCTTTTTATACCCACCAAGCTACTTTGGATGCCTTTGCTGGCTTCACCGCTGGTGGCGTTTGCATTCTCTCGAGCCATTCGTCGGGTGACTCACAAAGCCATCGATCGAAATGATACGCTTGCACGCGTTGAAAAGGTTTTTGCTTGGATTCAAGTAATTACAGCTTGTTTTATGGCTTTTGCCCATGGCAGCAACGATGTCTCCAATGCGATTGGACCTGTAGCGGCGGTGATTGCGATCGCTTTTAGCCACCACATCGTCATTACTTCTCAGGTTCCATGGTGGTTGCTGGGAATGGGCGGTATTGGAATTGTGTTAGGGCTTGCGACTTACGGTCGAAAGGTGATTGAAACCATCGGTCATAGTATTACCGAGATTACGCCAACTCGGGGGTTTGCGGCTGAATTTGGAGCCGCTTTTACGATTTTGGTCGGGAGTCACTTTGGGCTTCCGCTGAGCACCACACAAGTATTAGTCGGAGCGGTGATTGGAGTCGGGCTTGCAAGAGGCATTTCTGGACTTAATCTGATCGTGATTCGCCGAATTCTGAATTCGTGGATCATCACCATGCCAGCAACTTGTGCCATTTCCATGGTTCTAAACGGGTTGATCGGCCTCTTCATCTAGCCCTTGAGCGTTTTCAGGCAGCATGTTCAGCACGGTATTGACATCCAGTAGAGCGTTCTGAGCTTGGAGTGCTAGATTCGTTTTCAAGCGATTCAACTGTTCTTCTTTTTCAAAAAGCTGATCCGCTAAATTCATATTCAGCAAAAGAGACATCTGATGCGCAGAAGCTGTTTTCGCTGCTCGTTTAATTTCTTCTAATTTGCTTGAGACAAAATTTGCAAGACCGTGCAGGTAAGCATCGGACTTTTCCGTCCGAACCTGGAAGCGTTGGCCTTGCAGAGTCACCTCAACTTTTCGTTTTTCGCCGCTATTCATGCGGGGAGAGCCTAACACGTGGCAGATACGAAAAACAAGAGCGGTTTCTTCAATAAAACCAAGTTAACATAATATTCATTATGGGTCACAAGATTTTTAACACGTCCGCCAAAATCGTGGTGACAATTTCAAAGGTGATCCAAAGAATAATGACCCATTCTTGCAAGAACGAATAGCGCGTATTCACTTCTTGATTTAAAACCTGCACCAAATCTTTGAGCATATCCATCCGCTTATTAAGGACGTTAATTCGCGCAGTCACTTCTAAGTCCTGCGAAATCATTCGGTAAAGCGGCTCCAATTCCGAATGCTCCCAGAAAAAATCCGGCGTATCAAAAACATTGGAGTACAAGTTAATCGAGTTTCGCTCCAAAATAAGCTCGCCCATGACTCGTGTTAGCTGCTTTCTGGAAAGCTGTATGCGACCTTTGACCGCTAAGTCTTTGGGAATATCTTCCATGCTGGCGATTCGCTTCGCCATGCGTTTTTCAAAGATTTCGAGCTTAACAGACTGAGCCAAACCGTGCGCAAAAGCCAATTTGGTAACCAAGTCGTTGTTTGGAATCGTGATGTCATCTCTCAGAATCTTCGCGACGCGACCAATCGAGTAACGCGATTCTTCGATTTCGATTTCAGGCACCGGGTCGCTTTCAAAGGGCCGTAATCGAAATAGGATCTCCTGCTCTTCAGCAATGCTAAGGCCCCACATCACCACGGTTCCATTCGAAAAATAGAAGACGTCCCCTTTGTCTTCTCCTTCATAGTGGTGAATCACGTGACTGCTTCGAAAATACGTCACCAAAGCCTTTTGCTCTTGCAAATGCTCCAGGAGCTCCTTCATCTGGTAACTGTTGGCTGTACAGTAGGCACTGCACCGACGAGAACTTTGTGTTTCCGTAATTTCTACTTGCATATTTATTGCATTAATTTAAACACATTCAATGACTATTGGCAAGAAAATCAGGCTCATCGAATCTCGGGTTATCGAAGCGACTCAAGAAACTCAAGATACCTGGACCCTTCATTTTCAAACGGAGGACCGAAATTATTTGCCGGGTCAATTCTTGAGCATCGACCCCAAGCAATTTCCGGAACTCTCTGAACTCGTTGCCTACTTAGAAGCCAAAAAAGGAAAGCGTGAAGTGGTACGCGCTTATTCCATGGCTTCGGCACCTCATGAATCAACGGTATCAATTACCATCAAACCCGAAAGATTTTCCCCCGAACATGACGACTACCCCCCTCTCCTATCTCCATTTTTAGCTTCTGCTGCCATCAAAGGTCGCTTGGTTCGATTTTTAGGTTACACGGGGCCTTACACGCTGCCACTCGATCTACCTGAACACACCGATGAAGTTTTGCATCTAGCAGCTGGATCTGGCATTGTGCCCAATTTTTCTTTGTTAAAGGACCAATTAATTCAAAACCGGCATCCAGAAGTTCGGCATACTTTGGTTTACGTGAACAAAACCGAAGAAGATACGATATTTCGCACGCAGATTGAACTTTTGGCTCATCAGTATCCGGATCGATTTCGTTATGTTCCTGTCCTAACCCGAGAACAAAAAGCAGGCGTCTTTTATGGAAGACCCACTCTTGACTTGATTCGATCGCTCATGAACGATCCCAATCGAGTCCTCGTCTACGCTTGCGGCTCAGAAGTCTCCAAGTGGCATAGAAAAAAAGCAGAAATTTCTGGCATTTCACCGACTCCAAGATTTATTGAATCGATTTCTCACATGATGAAAGAAATTGGAATCGATCGAAAGCGATTCAAATTTGAATCTTATGGATGAAATTTTCTAGATAATTTAAACATTGTTATAGATTTAATTTTTGTTTATATTTTTATAAAAATAAAAAGTAAAAATCCCATCTTCAACGCACGCACCGAACAAAGCGCGCATCGCCGACGCTATCTGAGCCGACGAGTCCAAAATCGAAATACACGCTCCACGCATAGGACGGGGACACACACGAATAACGCGTTGATGTCCAAAAGGTGCCCTGCGGTGTACTCGGAAAAGCCGTCGAGTTGATGGTCGGACCCGGATATGCCACGTGAACATCCAGAAGCGTCGATAACTCTTTGATATTCGGAAGACGCCAGCTCAAACCATCCAGATTCAAACCCGTACAATAAGCCTGGGCCCCACCCCAGTTGTAAGTTCCAGAAACCGTTCGCTGCCAAATCAAGCCCGTCACCGTGTCTAACACCTGTGTGCTGTTAAAAGTATAACGATCCACCTCTCGAACCGCCGACAAGGGTCGCACACAGCGCGTAAAGCCACTCGCAGGCACTGAAGAACAACTACTATAACCCTGGCTACAAACAAGGCCCGCGTAACCGGCACCGTTGCCATAACTCACCCACCAGGCACTCTCAGAGTAACCCTGTAAAGCGTCGGAGGACCAATAGTAACTGCTTTGCGTGCCTGGGAAGAAATCCAGATCCATGCTGGGACCAGCGCAATTCATCGTATAATCCACCAAGGTTTGAAGTTCCACGTGTGTGGGCAAACGCCAGTCTCCAAGCCCAAACTCAAACAAATTAGCACAATAGGCCTTGGAAGCTGTCCAATTGCCCGCAGGCGCACTCCCTACCTTTTGCCACTGCAAACCCGTCATTCGATCCGTGATAACCCCTGGAACCGATTCAAGGTAGCGACCCGTTTGATTGGCGTTATCTCGATAGACACCGGTTGTCACTTGCCAATTCGCCCACTCAGGGTTCCAAACCACGAGAGCACTGGGGCTGAGGGTCGGGCTGAACGACTGGGTAGAGCTCAAAGTTTGGGACGCACTGAGAGTCCTGCTTGAGCTTCCACTAATCGACTCCGCATCACTCAGCGTAGGAGTATACTTTCGACTCAAGCTTAAGCTCTCGGTGAAAGAATGACTGAGCGTACCCAGCAAACTCAAAGTATTTCTGGAAGAGGCTTTGCTCAAGGTTTGACTCCGTGTTGGTGCTTGTGAAACGCTTATAGACGCAGTTTGAGAGGCACTGAGAGTCCTGCTTGAGCTTCCCGTGACCGACTCTGCATCACTCAGGGTAGGAGTGTGCTTTTGACTCGGGCTTAAGCTTTGGGCAAAAGAGTGACTGAGCGTACCCAGCAAACTCAAAGTATTCCGAGAAGAGGCTTTGCTGAGGGTTTGGCTGAGCGTTGGTTTTGTTTGCGAAACACTCGCAGACACGGTGCACGTTGGCATCCGATCGAACAAACGAACCGCATAAGACTGGGAGGATAACGATGTCTTACCCGTCCAATCCGCGTAAAAACTCACCAATAAAATCGCGCTTTCGGTAATTTGATGCTCGTATTCCAAAGGAAGCAAGGAACTTTGTCCGCAACTCTCCGGTCTGCCCAAAGCGGTGGTGGAGTTGATCTCACACAAAACGTGCTCGATGTGAGTGTTCATGAAAATAGAACAATTGGCCACAAATTGGCCCGTATAATCCGGCATCGCTTGAATCGCCGGGGTCAGCTCGGCAAACAAGGCCTTCAGTCCGGTCGAAAACAATTGTTTTTGCTGGGCGGCAGGCAATGTCTGGTTCGAAACGAGCTGCGTTAGTGCCTGATTCGCCACGGTATCCGTTATCTGGCTTTGATTAAGCCAGGCAGCAATGGCGGCTTGTCCCAAAATCAAGAATACTAAAAGCCTTGCCGGCCTAAAGCACCGTGCTTGGGTTTTTAGATTTTTCCTAATCACGATTCGCCATTGCTAGCGCAAGAGAGAAAGCAAGAAAAGGCTTTGGAGTTCTAAATGGGATATCAAGAAGCCGCATGGCGTTCTGCTTGATGGAACCCCTGAACCATGAGATACTGCCCCTATGCGCTTTTTTAACACAGCCGGGCCGATTGTCCCCAGTGACCACTATTTTGTTCCCGGTCGTTCGCATGAATCCGAAATCAGGAGCCTGATAGAACAAAAAAAATATTTCGTGCTTCATGCGCCTCGGCAAACAGGCAAAACCTCGGGCATCTTAAGCTTGACGGATAAAATCAATCAAGAAGGTCAATATACTGCCCTTTATGTCAATGTAGAACCAGCACAGGCCATGCGAAATCATGTGAAGGATGCGATTCGGATGATTGTAGACCAAATTCGGTTGGGGTTATTAGCCTATTTCCCGAATGATCCGGTTTTAAGTTATTTCGATTCGGCTAGAAAATACGAAGATAGTACTGGCAATGAGTTGGGGGCCTTTCTCCAATTCTGGGCATCTCAGCGCCCAAAACCGATTCTATTGTTTATCGATGAAATAGATTCTTTAGTGGGTGATTCATTGATTGCCGTATTGAGGCAGTTACGAGCTGGCTATAGCCAAAGACCTCGCCTATTTCCCTCTTCTGTTTGCCTGATTGGGGTTCGCGATATCCGAGATTACCCCATCTGGTCTGAAGCCACTCAAGCCGTTATTCAGGGAGGCAGTGCCTTTAATATCAGTGCCAAGAGTCTATTTTTAGATACTTTTCATTTTGAGCAAGTCGCTGATTTGTACGCTCAACATACGCGTGAAACGGGTCAGGTATTTGAGGAAGATGCCGTTCGATACGCCTTTGAGCAAACCGGAGGACAGCCATGGTTAATCAATGCCATGGCCTATCAAGCGTGCTTTGACGATATTAAAGACCGCACGCAACCCATTACGAAAGCCGTGTTCGAACGGGCCAAAGAGGTTCTGATCGCCCGGCGAGACACCCATTTAGATGTTCTGATCGATCGCTTGCGAGAACCCAGGATTCATCGAGTTATTAGCGCGATTTTGTTGGGTGACCCTGTCTTTGACTTACCTCAGGACGATTTGTCTTACTCCATCGACTTGGGCTTGATTAAACGAGATGAGAACAAAAACTTGGTCATTGCCAATCCCATCTATCAAGAAATCATCCCCCGAGAACTCACCCATGCTATCCAAGCCTCCATGGTCCAACAGACCGCTTGGTATCTAAACTCGGATGGCACTTTGAACATGCAGAAGTTGCTGGAAGCCTTTGTGCAGTTTTATCGAGAAAATTCAGAAATGTTGGTTCCGAACATGGGCTATAAAGAAGCGGGGCCGCATCTGCTCTTAATGGCCTTTCTGCAACGAGTCATCAACGGAGGCGGAAAAATCCATCGTGAGTACGCATTAGGGCGTAAACGTGTGGATCTTTTGGTGGAGTTTAAACACCAACGTTTTGTCATTGAAACCAAGATTGATTACGGCCCTAAAACATTAGTCGATGGTTTGGAACAGACCGCAGATTACATGGATAAAAACAATTCCACCCAGGGCCACCTCTTGTTGTTTGACACCAAGAGTCAAAAGACTTGGGATGAAAAGATTTATCAAAAGGCCCACTCAGTTGGCTTGCGAAGCATTCAAGTATGGGGGCTATAGCACACTCCTTTGTCTAGGCCAAATTAAGCCAATTTAAAATGAGTATCATACGAATTTTCCAACAGATGAACAAATTTTACGCATATTTCTAAATGTCTTCATAGGTTTTATTTTTGTCTATATTTTTATAAAAATAAAAAGTAAAAATCCCGTCTTCAACGCACGCAGCGAACATAGTAGGGAGGACTGATGCCATACGTGCTGACGTTGCCATAACCGAAATACACGACCCACGCACCGGACGGGGACGTGCAAGAATAAGGCGTTGATGTCCAAAACCAACTCTGAGGCGTGCTTGGAAAAGCCGTCGTGTTCATTGTTGGACCCGGAGATGCTACGCGAACATCCAGAAGCGTCGACAATTCTTTGACATTGGGAAGACGCCAGCTCAAACCGTCCAGATTCAAACCCGCACAATAAGCCTGTGCAGAACTCCAGTTATAGGTTCCAGAAACCGTTCGCTGCCAAATCAAGCCCGTTACGGTGTCCAGAACCTGCGTGTTGTTAAAAGTATAACGATCTATCTCTCGATCTGCTGACGAGGGCCGCACACAGCGTGTAAAGCCACTCGCCGGCACTGAAGAACAACCACCATAACCCTGGCTGCAAACAAGACCTGCGTAATAGGAACCGTTGCCGTAACTCACCCACCAGGCACTGCCTGGGTAACCCTGTAAAGCGTCGGAGGACCAATAGTAACTGCTGGTTTGAGTGCCTGGGAAAAAATTCAGATCCAGGCAGGGGCCAGCGCAATCCATCGTGTAATCGACCAAGGTCTGAAGTTCCACGTGTGTGGGCAAACGCCAGTCCCCAAACCCAGACTCAAGCAAATCAGCGCAATAGGCCTGGGCAGCCGTCCAATTGCTAGCAGGTGCACTCCCTACCTTTTGCCACTGCAAACCTGTCATCCGATCCGTGATAACCCCTGGAACGGATTCAAGATAGCGGCCCGTTTGATTAGCGTTGTCTCGATAGACACCCGTTGTTACTTGCCAATTCGCCCATTCAGGATTCCAAACCACCTCATCGCTCGTGCTCAAAGAGTGCGACAGATTAGCCGAGTCTGTTGCGACTGAATCGCTTGGAGTAATTGATTGAGTAACAGTTTGGCTAAGCGACACGCTCCTGCTCGACAACAAACTCTCTGTAAGACTAATCGTTGAGCTAGCAGAACCCGTGGTGCTATTATTCATCCGGCTTACGGAATCTGTGTCGGTTTGAGTGCTGTGGCCACTCATGGAATTTGACTGTGTCACAGATTGTGAAAGCGTCGATGGCAATTTGTCATACAACCAATACATTACCTGGGGATGCTGCACAGGGGCCAGACCCACAATAATGCGTGCCTGGAGAATATTACTCTTGTGTAACTGCGTCAAATACTCCGCTGGAAACGGTTGCTCTGCTTCGCAGAATTTCGAAATTTGTCGAACCTCTTCAAATTGCGCATCACATACAATCTGGTTAATTTCAGCATCAAAAAACACAGAGCAATTTGAACTAAAAGGCTTCTTGCAACAACCCGGTAAGGCTCCGAGATGAGGCCCAATAAGAGCCCATAATCCTCTCATGGCATTTTGTGTCACGAGTTCTTTGGATAAAGAGCTTGTTTGATTCTTGAGCTGCGTCAGATTTGAAAACTGTTGATTCAAAAATGCAGAGAAGCCATTTCGAAGCACAAAGCCTGCTTGAACCGGTAAAAACAGCAATAACAGCCATGAACCCAAACACCGATTCATCATTCACACCCCTTCTCGAGGATGTGAAATTGAATCAAATAAGTATTATATTTAAATATAAAATAATTAAAATTGTCATACATCTCTAATTCCGAAATAGGAAGAATTATAAATGCAAGCTCAAATCTAAAGCAATTCTCTCGACACACTCTAAGTGTTCTCCATAAACGTGACAACCACTATTCCATCCAATAACTCACACGAAATTGCGTGCTCATCAAGGACTCGACATCTACGGCGACGCAAAGGGCCAGAATCCCTCCTCAGCGCACACAACGGACAGAGTAATTAGAGCCTAGGCCAGCGTTGATCACAGCACCTCTGAGGAAATAGACCAACCAGGCGTACAACGAAGGCGCACACGAATAAGGCGTTGATGTCCAAAATGCAGCCTGAGGTGTGCTCGGAAAAGCCGTCGTATTGATCGTCGGACCCGGGTATGCCACGCGAATATCCAGGAGCGTCGACAATTCTTTGACATTGGGAAGGCGCCAGCTCAAACCATCCAGGTTTAAACCCGCACAATAAGCCTGTGCCGAACTCCAGTTATAGGTTCCGGAAACCGTTCGTTGCCAAATCAAGCCCGTCACGGTGTCCAGAACCTGTGTGTTGTTAAAGGTATAACGATCCACCTGTCGATCCGCCGATGAGGGTCGCACACAACGGGCAAAGCCACTCGCAGGCACTGAAGAACAACCACCATAACCCTGGCCACAAACAAGGCCAGCATAACCGGCACCGCTACCGTAACTCACCCACCAGGCACTGCCCGGGTAACCCTGCAAAGCGTCGAAGGACCAATAGTAACTGCTGGTTTGAGTGCCTGGGAAAAAATCCGGGTCCACGCTGGGCCCAGCGCAACTCATCGTATAATCGGCCAAGGTCTGAAGTTCCACATGCGTGGGCAAACGCCAGTCCCCAAATCCAGACTCAAACAAATCTGCGCAATAAGCTTGGGCAGCCGTCCAATTGCCCACAGGCGCACTCCCTACCTTTTGCCACTGCAAACTGGTCATCTGATCCGTGATAACCCCTGGAACCGATTCAAGGTAGCGGCCCGTTTGATTGGCGTTATCTCGATAGACGCCGGTTGTTACTTGCCAATTCGCCCACTCGGCATTGTAAACCTGAGGAGAACACACACAACGAACATAGAGCGTATTACTGATGCCATACGTGGCGACACTACCATAACCGAAATTCACATTCCACGCGCGGGACGGGGACGCACACGAATAAGGCGTCGACGCCCAAAACCCAGTCTGATACGTGCTTGGGAAAACCGTCGTGTTGATGGTCGGACCCGGAGATGCCACGCGAACATCCAGAAGCGTCGATAATTCTTTGATACTGGGAAGACGCCAGCTCAAACCGTCCAAGTTTAAACCCGCACAATAAGCCTGAGCCGCGCTCCAGTTGTAAGTTCCGGAAACCGTTCGTTGCCAGTTCAGGCCCGTCACGGTATCCAGAACCTGTGTGTTGTTAAAGGTATAACGACCTACTTCTCGATCTACCGACCAGGGCCGCACACAACGGACAAAGCCGCTCGCAGGCACTGCAAAACAACCACCGCTATAACCCTGGCTACAAACGAGGCCTGCGTAATAGGCACCGCTGCCGTAACTCACCCACCAAGCACTCCCAGGGTAACCCTGTACAGCGTCGGAGGACCAATAGTAACTGCTGGTTTGAGTGCTTGGGAAAAAATCCCGATCGACGCTGGGACCAGAACAATCCATCGTATAATCCACCAAAGTCTGAAGTTCCACGTGTGTGGGCAAACGCCAGTCTCCAAACCCAGACTCAAACAAATTGGCACAATAGGCCTGGGCAGCCGTCCAATTGCTAGCAGGTGCACTCCCTACCTTTTGCCACTGCAAACCGGTCATCCGATCCGTGATAACCCATGGAACCGATTCAAAATAGCGGCCCGTTTGATTGGCGTTATCTCGATAGACGCCGGTTGTCACTTGCCAATTCGCCCACTGGGGGTTCCAAACCACCGGAGCGCTTGGGCTTGTGGTAGGACTTAGAGAGATAGACTCGGTAGGGCTCAAGGTTTGGCTGAGCGCTGGTCCTGTCTTTGAAACACTCGCAGACACGGTGCACGTTGGCATCCGATCGAACAAACGAACCGCATAAGACTCGGAGGATAACGACGTCTTACCCGTCCAATCCGCGTAAAAACTCACCAACAAAATCGCGCTTTCGGTAATTTGATGCTCATATTCCAAAGGAAGTAAGGAACTTTGTCCGCAACTCTCCGGTCTCCCCAAAGCGATCGTGGAGTTGATCTCGCACAGAACCTGCTCGATTTGAGTGTTCATGAAAATGGAACAATTGGCCACAAATTGGCCCGTATAATCCGGCATCGCTTGAATCGCCGGAGTTAACTCGGCAAACAAAGCCTTCAATCCGGTCGAAAACAATTGTTTTTGCTGGGCGGCAGGCAATGTCTGGTTCGAAACGAGCTGCGTTAGTGCCTGATTCGCCACGGTATCCGTTATCTGGCTTTGATTAAGCCAGGCAGCATTGGCGGCTTGTCCCCAAATCAAGAATGCTAAAAGCCTTGCCGGCCTAAAGCACCGTGCTTGGGTTTTTAGATTCTTCATAAGCCATCTGCGCATCTTTCAACACTTCTCCGAAGCTCTGGAGAGTTGGATTGGACTCGAACAACTCTTCTGCAGTCGTTAATTCGGTTGCTTCTGGGATAAAATCCAAATCTTCAAAATTTAAATCAATGGGTGTTTGTGCGCGAGTAGAAGGGGCCCAATCGGCCTCTAAAGCAGGTAGGCTTCCCTGCAAGGGGCCTGCCATTTCGGTCAGCAAAATCCCTGCGGCTTCGCTCGAAGAAGAAGACTTGGCCAAGGCGTTAAGCTTTTTCGAAGGGCGAAAATGCTCGTACCAACTTTTGAAACGCAGCCCAATATCAAATAGAGTCTTCAGCATCATTGCGTATTCGGTGACTACCACGATGGTTTGAGTAACGCTTTTTATCTTCTGCTGCGTCTCCTCCGATGCCGTGGCAGAAGCAATGGCTTGTGTGCTGAGAGCTATCGCTTGCAAAGCCGCGACGGCGGCATAAAATCTTTGAGCATGTTGATTTTGATTGGGCCACAACGCGAACTGAGACAATGCGTAAGCATCGTAAACAGCCATCCCCGCCCACAACAAATTTCCACAGTCTGCTTGCAACGCCTGATACGATTGAAGAGCTCCGACAGCCATCGAAGTCATAAGCTCAATCAAAATATACCATTCTCGATCCTTTCCATAGGTTTCAAACAGCTCGCCATATTTCGCCAGCCAGGCTGAAGATGGGGGCATATCTACCCACTCTTTTTCATGAGCATCCCAGCGAGCCTTGAAAAATCGAGGATGCAAGGCCACGCCTGCGACACTCGTTCCCATGAAAGACAGAATCAAAGAGCCTGATCCTACACAGCCTTGAAGAATATTCCCTTGTCGGATCAAGGCAAAAGACGAAGAGGTGGTGGGAGAGATCAAAAACAAAACCGGCAACACCAAACTTCCTGGAAAATGAGCTCGAGAAGCTCCGAGTTTGTAGGCGACAGCGCTCCAGATTCCCACGGCTCCTGAAAGCAACAGCCAATTTCCGACGACTGCTCCAAGGTGATATTGCAAGTTACCACTCCCAAGCGATAATTGCGTTGGGCTTTCTGACCACCCTAAAGAACCCGTTTCGGGTGGCAAACTGTCTTCGCAAGACAGCAGGCTAAGCGTTAAACCGGCTCTGGCATTTTGCGCCACTTGACTCGGGCCCACCGAAGTCACCGTACTTAACAAAGTCGACACGCTGCTGCCTGTTTTTGTGGCTTGCGTCAAAGCAACCGGCAAAGCAGGCTCTGGAAAAGGGCTCAATTCATCCCAGATCAAGCAAACCCTGGATTCTGGTCGAGGACATGGAAAATCCGTCGCTCCAAAAACAAGTGCACTCCCAAACACCCAACTGAAGGCAACAATCCGTTTCATACACTCCGAAACCTGCAAAAAAATAATCGCTATTTTATGCTCAAAAGCAAATCTCTAGAACAAGATTCACGATCTTGAAAGATACTTTCTTAAACTTTCTAAAAAATATCGCGATCGCCTTTGGCATTCAAAATCGGACCTACAACCCCTTCTCTTTCCATCTGGTCAACCATCTTCGCGGCACGATTGTAGCCCACACCCATTTGGCGTTGAAGCCAACTGGTGGAACATTTCTGAGTTCGGCGAACGATTTCAATCGCTTCTGCATAGCGTTCGTCGTTCGAGTCTGAGCTACCGCTTCCTTCCCCACCCTCTTCTTCGCTTCCGGCCACGATGCTCATGTCGTACTCTGGCTTAGACTGAAGCTTCCAAAAATCCACCACACGCGAAAGCTCTTTTTCCGATATAAAAGCCCCATGAACTCGAACAAGTTCTGAACTACCCGATGGAATCATCAGCATGTCCCCTCTGCCCAAAAGCTTCTCAGCCCCCGATCGATTAATAATCGTTTTTGAGTCTTGAGAAGCCGAAAGCCGGAACCCCATTCGAACGGGGAAATTCGCTTTGATCACCCCGGTGATAATATCAACGCTCGGTCGTTGAGTGGCCAGCATGACGTGAATCCCCGCAGCACGAGCTTTTTGGGCCAGTCGCATCACATAAACTTCAACGTCTTTCCCAGCAACAGCCACTAAGTCCGCATATTCATCAATCACCACCACAATAAAGGGCATGCGATCGGCTAAATCGACTTTTTCGTTGTATCCCGCAATGTCTCGGACTCCCACCTCGTTCATCTGCGCGTAGCGCTTATCCATTTCTCGAACAGCCCATTTCAAGGCAAAAGAAGCTTTCTTGCTATCAATGATCGGCGGCAGCAAAAGATGCGGGATCCCTTCGTAAATGCTTAATTCAAGCATCTTCGGGTCAATCATCAAGAATCGCACTTCTTGCGGAGTCGCCCGGTAGAGAATGGAACAAATCATCGCGTTCACGCTCACCGATTTCCCGGAACCGGTGGTCCCCGCAATCAACACGTGCGGCATATCCGCCAAGTTGACAAAAAAGGGCTTGCCTTCGATGCTTTTACCAACAGCCATGCATAACTTGTGCGGCTGTTCTCGATAGCTTGGGTGAGCCACGATCTCTTTGAGATAAACGGTTTCTCGTTGTTCATTGGGAAGTTCAATCCCAACGGCTCCCTTGCCCGGAATGGGAGCCACAATTCGAACGTGCAAAGCCGTCATGGCCATGGCGATATCGTCTGCCAGGGCGGCAATTCGAGAAAGCTTGATTCCAGGCGCTGGAACAAACTCAAAACAAGTCACCACGGGACCTGGGCGAATTTCACGCACTTGCCCTTCAATGCCAAATTGACGAAAGGTTTTCTCTAAGCGCTCTGCCTGAGCCTTCATGAGTCGTTCATCGATCTGAATCGGAGGAGGCGCGTCGTAATCCAACAATCTCAAAGGAGGCAGTTCGAAAGGAACCTCTTGTTCCGCTTGAACAATGTATTCTGGAACTTCCAGTTTGGGCTTTTCGACAACGGGAATCGTCCATGGAGCGGGTGGTTCTTTGGCAACCGTGGAGGGTGTTTGTATTTTTAAAACAGAAGTTGTTTCCGTTTTTTTGGGGGATCTCAGCGGCCAACGCAGACGAATTGGAACTCCCATCAACAAAACCCCAATGAGACTGAGGCTCATGGAGAAAATCCACATACCGGTTGGATGCAGAAGTGTTGTAAGACCCTGGTGAATGCTCCAGCCCAATAACCCACCCCAAGGAAAAGAAATGAAGGCATTTCCCTGACCCAATGCTCCCAAAATCGCTGAATTACCAACGAGGAGGCAAAATGCACCGATTAAAACCGGTGGACGAACGAATCGAGATTGTCTCCAAAAGAAAGAACCGGACAAAAAAACCAGAAAAACCGGCAGGATCCAAGCCAGAAAACCGAATAAGGTGTAGAGCGCGTTTGACAACAACGCTCCCCCAGGGCCTATCCAGTTCTGGATTCGATAGCCTCCATGCGGGTAGACGAAATTATCCGACACATCGAATGAGAGCAACGAGAAGAACACCAGGAGCGCAAAAGCCCCCGAAGCTACCCCCAGCACATCCGGCAATAAAGCGTAATTTTTCTTACTGGGTTCCATGTTCAAAAATCTTAGCAGGGTTTAGAATTTGCTCTGGATCAAATACTTTCTTAATCGCTCTTTGCAAATCGATGACGACAGCGGATTGTTCCAATGGCAAATACGGCTTTTTCACCAATCCAATCCCATGCTCACCTGAAATAGTTCCATTTAATTCGATGGTTAACTTAAATAGCTCAGAAAGAATGTGAGCTTGTTTTTCTGGTCCAAGGACAGAATCGCTTAGTATCTGAGCGTGCAGATTGCCCTCTCCCACATGGCCGAAAATCGCTGTTTCAATCCCCCAAGAATCTCCTAGATGCTTAAAACGCTTTGCAAATTCAGGCAATCGATTCAAGGGTATCGCGATATCTTCCGAGAGTTTATGCGGAGCACGGCGTTGCAAATTCTCACTCAATTGTCTTCGACGGCTCCAAATGCGCCGCCTGTTCCCTTCATCAAGTGCTATCTCCGATTCAACAACACCTTGAAGATTGCGCCAACTTGCTTCGGGCATTTCCGATTCAAGCTCCAGCAATACGCTGGCTTGACCCTCTCCACAAAGCTTATCCGCGAATTCAAATACGCGGGGCAAGATGCCTGTTCTTAAAATTTGAAAAACCGATTCCATCGCACTCTCATCGCTTTGAAACCAGAGCTGAAGGGTTTGAGCAACCGGGACTTTCGGGATCACTTTCAGAACTATTTCCGTTACCAGTGCCAAGGTGCCTTCGCTGCCACAGATCAAAGAGACCAAGTCGTAACCGGCAACTCCTTTCAGTGTTTCTTTGCCCAAGCGAACGATTTGCCCATTCGCCAGCACCACCTCAAGACCGAGTACATAGTCTCGCGTGGGACCGTATTTCAGGGAACTGGGACCGGCTGCATTGGTTGCAACGTTTCCTCCAATGGTACAACGGCTCAACGAATTCGGATCGGGAGGATAGAAGAGGCCCTGTTCATCCAAAACCGCTTGAAACTCAGCCAGTACAACTCCCGGTTGAACCCGAGCGGTGCGGTTGATGGCATCAACGGAAAGAATCCGGTTCATTTTCGAAAAATCCAGGACCAGGCTTGGCCCCACAGGCACACAGCCGCCTGCTTTTCCAGTTCCAGCCCCTCTGGGAACGACGCACCAGTTATTTTTCCGAGCAGTATCCAAAGCCATGCGTACTTGCTCACTCGTTTCTGGGAAAGCCACGGCACAAGGCAGGCAAGGCTGAACCCCAGCGGCTTCATCCTGAGCATAACGCTGCAAGAGTTGTGGAGCAGTTTCAAATCTCATGGGTACTTAATCAACGTAAAACTCCGCATAGCTCACTTGGTGATCCATGAGCTGGATACCTTGCATCTCCAATAAGCGATTGCTGACCGTGCGGGCAAAAGTCTGATCGTGCGTTGCAAACAAAACAGTCCCTGGGAACGATTTCACCGCATTGTTGAGCGCTGTAATCGATTCCAAATCCAAGTGATTCGTCGGGTCGTCAAAAAGCAAAACATTGGGTCCCAGCAACATCATGCGAGCCAATAGACAACGAACCCGCTCTCCTCCGGAAATAACGCCGCATTGCTTCAAGGTTTCTTCGCCGGAGAAAAGCATGCGACCGAGAAAACTACGGATAAAATTCTCTGATTTATCTTCGGAATATTGTCGCAGCCAATCGATCAAATTGCTATCCAGCCCTTCAAAGTAAGGATTCTGATCTTTGGGCAAGTAAGCGGGCGTTACGGTAGAACCCCAACGAATGGTTCCAGAATCCACCGGCAGCTCCCCCATCAATGCCTGGAAAAGCGCTGTCCGGGCCAGCTCGTGATCACCAACGACAATCGCTTTATCGCCTTTTTTCAAAGAAAATGAGATATTATCCAGCAATTTTTGACCATTTTTAGTCAAACAAAGGTCTTTGACTTCGAGAATAATGTCGCCAGCTTCTCTTTTTTGCTGAAAGAGAATATTCGGCCTCTTTCGACCCGATATCGGCAGATCTTCAATGGTTAATTTCTCAAGCATTTTCCGCCGAGAGGTCGCCTGTGCCGACTTGGAAGCGTTAGCGCTAAATCGGGCAATGAAGGCTTCGAGTTCTTTGGCTTTTTCTTCTCGTTTCTTATTTTCGCTGGAACGAAGCTCCAAAGCCAATTGGCTGGACTGCTCCCAGAAATCATAGTTACCCGTGTAAAGTTTGGCTTTCCCATAATCCACGTCAACCGTATGCGTGCAAATCTTGTTTAAGAAATGCCGATCATGGGAAATCACAATGACGGTGTTTGGGTAGTTTAAAAGGTAGTTTTCAAGCCATCGTATCGACTTATCGTCCAAATGGTTGGTGGGTTCATCCAAAAGCAAGTTGGTTGGTTTTCCAAACAAGGCCTGAGCTAAGAGAACCTTTACTTTCTGAAGGCCTTTCAAGTCTCGCATGGTGGTAGACAACAGGTCTTGCATGATGCCAAGCCCTGCCAACAAAGTTGCGGCATCGGTTTCCGCTTCGTACCCGCCCAGTTCGGCGAATTGATTTTCGAGCTCACCCGCTCGCTCGCCGTCGGCGTCTGAAAAATCAGGCTTCGCGTACAAAGCGTCTTTCTCTTTCATCAACTTAAAAAGCTTTGTATGGCCCATCAAAACGGTATCGAGAACCGTATTGTCCTCGTATTGAAAATGATCTTGCTTCAAGACCGACAAGGTATCGTTCGGACTCATCTCAACCGTCCCCGAACTCGCTTCCTGCTCACCGGCTAAAATTTTCAGAAGAGTCGATTTGCCAGCGCCATTGGCCCCGATGATTCCGTAGCAATTACCGTCCGTAAAAACCAAATTAACGTCTTCGAATAACTTACGGCTGCCAAAAAACAGTGAAATCTTATGCGTTTTAATCATGGGAGGAGTCGCAGACTAGTAAATCGGTTCAAAATGTCAATCTGTCGTTGAATGAAAAGATTCGCCACCGTATTTCCGGTCACGCTCAAAAAAGTAGCCATGGGATCGATTAAAAGGCTAATGGCCACGATGGACATCAAGGCTTCTTGAGGAAAACCATAGACGCTCAAAATGAACAGTTCTCCGATCGAACCTCCACCCGGAATGGCACCCATCACACATCCCACCAAGACGGACACCCCGACAGCACTCATGAAAACAGGCCAGCTCGCCAAGTCCTGATGATAGAACGAAAATAAAAACGCAATTTTACACATTCCTCCCATCACAGAACCTTGTTTGAATAAAATCGCTCCAATGGGGGTACTCACTTCGTAAATGGACTTTGGAATCTGGAGTCTCTCAGCCGCTTTTAGATTGGCAGGAATGCTCGCAATGCTGCTACACGTCGCCACCGAAGTGAGCGACGGCAGTACCAGTGCCGGAAACAAGGAACGGCCTACCAGACAAAAAGCAAATCCAAAAAGAACCAGGGCCCAAATTCCGCCCCAAAGATGGTAAATGACAAGAATTTCAAGATATTTTGAAATCGCCTCACCCCCCATTTGGCCGACCAAAGAAGCAAAAAAGGCCAAAAAGCCCAGCGGTGCGAATTTCATCACCCGATCGAACATGCGCATCAACAACTTCTCAGCCACAGCAAAGCAGTCTTGGCATTTCTGATCCTCTCGAGCGGCTAGACCCGTCAAAATAGAAAAAAGAATCAAAGCTAGGATATTCTTCGTGGCAAAAAGTTCGGTCCAATTCGTTACCGAAAAGAAGTTCTTAACGATGAAAAATAGATCGATTTCTGCCAATACCGGCGCCTGAAGTGAGCTTTGGGCACTCGGATTCCCATGGAATAAGCCAATCAACACAAGACCCGTTGCCAAAGCAACCATCCAACTCAAAAAGCCGTAGACAAGACCCATCGCCATGAAAAGATTTCGAGATTGCTGCCGATGACCGAGCTTCGAAATTGCCCCTGATATCGAGAAAAATACCAACGGCAAAACCGTCACCAAAAGCAAATTGATAAACGCATCGCCCAGCGGTGCCAACGAGCGGCCGAAAGCCGGAAATTGCATACCAAGCATCCCACCCAACACGATGGACACGATTAAAATAACCTGAGTCATTCACTTATCCCAACAACGAAGAGCCAGTTTCGATACTGCTTCGGATGAAATCGTCTATCATGTTTTGATACAAAGGGAAATTATGGCGAGTTTGCTCGATATGGCCTTGGACTCCAAAGATCCATTGATCGGGGCCTGCCCATTCGACGATTTCCACCAAACCATCTTCCGCCCAAGCACTCGCTCTCAAGCTGCTTGCCAAGTCTTTGATTCCTTGATGGTGTCGAGAAGACAGGTAGTAGCTCTGCGTCTTAAAGAAATTAAACGTCCTAGACTGAGAATCAATTCGTATAAAATGCCCTTCGGCCCAACCATCTGGCCCTGACTCGTGCAACACCTTGGATTTTGGCAGCTCCTCGTAAAGCGTCCCCCCTTCTGCGACGTTGATGAGTTGCAGACCTCGGCAAATCCCCAAAATCGGGATTCGCTTCTTTTTCGCAGCTTGATACAGTTCGATTTCAAAATCATCGCGCCTTCGATTAGGAGCGTAATCCAGCGGCCGCTTCCAAGGCATGTTGCAACCCGCACGATAAACAACCCGGGGCTTCGGTTGATACAATCGAGCATCCAAGTCTTGGCCTCCTATAATCAACAAACCCTCTAAAATCTTCATCACCTCGGGATCTTGCGTCAGCAAAACAGGAATGCCCCCAGCGGAAGCAATCAAATCCACGTAACTCTGCGCAAGCATCACCAGCGGCTTTTCGAGAATGGTTGAAACGGTGGTAATACCAATGATGGGTTTTCTCGCAGCGGTCATGGTCAAAATCCTCTAAGCACGATACAGTTTACAGCATGGCAATTCAATTGAACTCTTCCTCATCTGGAAATTATCACCCCATGAGCGAGATCAATGTAACGCCATTGGTTGATGTCATGTTGGTTTTGCTGGTTATTTTTATGGTTACGGCTCCCATGATGACCTCGGGTCTTGATTTACAGCTCCCGGAAGCCACCGCTCATGAAATTGCTGGAGCGGATCAAAAACCCACTTTAAGCCTCACTCAGGATCGAAGAATTTTTTTAGGGGAACAAGAAATCACCTTAGATCAGGTCGCAGATACCCTCAAAAAGTCCAAAGAGATCCTCCTGCACGCGGATCGAAAGCTTCCTTATGGATACGTCGTCAAAATCATGGGAGCGTTGAAAGCAAACGGAGTCGATAACATCAGTTTGGTAACCGAAGCAGCCGGAGATGAGCTTGAGTAGATTTGGGCTGGCGATTGCTGGAAGCTTAGTCCTGCATGGGCTCTTCGTTGCTTTTTACCTCTTGGATGCCTGTAAACCTACGATTAGGCTGGACTCTGCAAACATTCAGGTTCGCTTAACACGCCTGGGGACTCCTCGCGATGAGAAGTTACTGCCTCGCTTGGATGCTTCAGAATATCAACCGCCAGCTCCTCAAGCTATCCCAAAACCCAAAGAGGCCAAGCAGGCGGTCAAGCCCATGGATCCAAAACCGAGCCATCCATTGGATCTTCTTAAAAAGCGTTTTGGAAAACCAAGCACGGAAGGCCAAAAAGAAGGCAGCAGCTTAGGAACTTCACTGTCCCGTGAGATTGCCCATTCTTACGAACTGCAAGTCTCTGAAATTTTACGTGAGAGCTATGAAATTCCGCGTGTGATCTCAGAGCGAGAAGCTCGAACCCTGAAACTTTTCGTACGCCTTTGGATTGCTCCCACCGGACACCTGATCCGCATCCGCGTTGAAAAAGCGTCCCGAAACAGGCGCTTTGATCAAGCTGTATTAGAAGCCAGCGAAAACATTCACAGCTTTGGCCCCCCTCCTCTCACGCTGGCTCGCCAGTACCAAACCCAGGGTCTTTTGATCCAATTTTGCCCCATGGAGTGTTCATGATTCGAATCAGCCTTTTTGTACTTTGTGCTTTTTGGACTTTTGCCCACATTAAGGTCGAACAAGCGCGTTTTCGGCCCTTTCAGATCTCCATCACAGGCCAAGCCGAACTCTGCCCGATCATTCTGGAAGACTTGGAACTTTCAGGGGTCTTCAAATCTGCTCAGCCCTCTTCAGCAGAAGCCCAAATTGAAATTTCTTCTGACCCGCAAAGCATCCGGGTGAAAGCTCAAAACAAGCTTTTTCGCTATCAATCCCCAGCCTCACGCCAACTAGCTCACCGGATTGCTTCCGATCTCTATAAGCTCTTCACCGGGGAGCCTGCTTTTTTTAATTCAAAAATCGTTGCCTCCAATGAGAAAAAACAGATTATCTTGTTAGACTTTGACGGAGAAAATCCGAAACCCATCACCACCCACCCAAGCATAAATATCTTGCCCATTTTCTCGCCAAACGGCCAAGAAATTGCATTCACCAGCTACGCCCGAAACAATCCAGACCTTTACAGCATCCGCACCGACCGCAGCCATTTAAGAATCCTCTCAAATCGCCCTGGAATCAACTCGGGGGCTTCATTTTCTCCCAACGAACAAGAGATCGCGACGACTCTCTCATACGAAGGAAAAAGCGACATCTATTTGATGGACACCCAAGGACAAAATCTCCGGAAATTAACTTCGGGATTCTCCATCAATACCTCTCCTTCCTTCAGCCCGGATGGCAAACAAATTGCTTTTGTTTCCAATCGATCGGGTAACCCGCAAATCTACACCATGCATCAAGACGGCTCGCATATCAAAAGAATCACCTGGCAAGGAAAATACAACCAATCACCCAAGTGGAGTCCTTTGGGCGATCAGATTGTCTTTACGGGACGCGATGAGCAAAAAAACTTCGATGTCTTTCTGGTCAACGTTCAAAGCGGTCGAGTGACTCGTGTCACCCAGGATCAGGGTCGAAATGACGAGGCATCGTTTGCTCCCAATGGACGGATGCTCGTATTCGCTTCCACCAGAAATGGTGGACGTGACTTGTTTATTTCAAATCTGGATGGCACATTCCAAAAGCAAATCACACGAGGCGTCCAGTACTGGACACCTTCTTGGGGGCCAAACCTGTAGGGACCTGAATGGTACACGCTTTATTTAATCAAATTGCGCCAAAATACGATCTTTTAAACCGTCTCCTCTCTTTTGGTCAGGATCAACTTTGGAGGAAAAAAGTTGCTTCCTTGCTTCCTGAGTCTTCGAATTTACACATTCTGGACGTTGCCACAGGAACGGCCGACTTAGCCATTCAGTTTTTTTCTCAGAATCACCCAGCGGCTCAAGTCATTGGAATCGATATGGCCGAGCAAATGCTTCGATTTGGCCAAAGCAAAATTGAACGCCTAGGGCTTTCCGAGCAAATTCATCTTGAGCCAGGAGACGCACAAAACCTTCGCTTTGAAGATCATACTTTCGACGTCGTCACCAGCGCATTTGGCTTGCGCAACATGCCAAATCGAGAGCAAGCACTCGCCGAGATGATGCGCGTTTTGAAGCCCAACGGTCGTCTCATCGTTCTTGAATTCTCTCTTCCCCCCAACGCTTTGATTCGCCTCTTCTACCTCTTCTATTTTCGCCATATCCTTCCTTATATGGGTGGGCTCATTTCCGGAGACTACCAAGCGTATCGATACCTCAACCGGTCGGTTGAAGAGTTTTCAGAAAAAGTTTTTCACAAGATGCGACGAATTCCGCTCTGCTTTGGAGTGGCAACCATCTATGTCACTGATAAACTGGCTTCGTGACAAGCCAACGCCTCGTTTCTACCTTGGCTCACGAGCAGGGTATGGGATTCGTTTTGAAAGCGATCAGCCGGTCTTAGGATCTTTTGGCTTGCTTCGATTTGATTCAACCAAAGGCTCTGATGCGGATTGGGAACCTTTTGGCAATTCACGTTTCATGGTTCCCATCGAGGTCCAAACTGCGAATCCAGTTCGATCGAACCGAAGGTCCATCGCGAAGCCTCACCAGAATCCAGCCACTTCGATCGAGTCCGATTGGGAGCAACCTTTTCAAGAAGCCTATGAACTCTTAAAAAATCAATCCCTTCGCAAACTCGTTTTAGCTCGCAAAAGAATCTACTCTCTGAGCAGTGAGCCAAATCCATTGGATTTGTTGCAAGGTCTCATCGAAGCCTTTCCCACGTGCACGCCCTACTATTTCGAACCCCAGCCTGGAATCGTCTTTCTAGGCAGCTCTCCAGAGCAACTTTACCGGCGTCAATCTCAAAATTTTTACACCGAAGCTCAAGCGGGAAGCATGCCACGAGGACTCTCACTCGAAGAAGATCAACAAAATCAACAGATTCTTGAAACCAACGACCGATTCATTCATGAACACGAAATCGTCGTGAACAACATTCTTCTTAGCCTTCAAAGCCTCTGCTTAGATTACCGGATCACTCTGAGGCGCGAAGTGGTCAAACTTCCCAACATCATGCACCTTCGAACTCAGTTCCAAGGAGTATTAGCTCCATCGATCACCGATGAACATATTTTAACCGCTCTGCATCCAACCGCTGCTGTTTGCGGATGGCCGATTGTTGAGAGTCGAAAATCCATTTCCCAGATAGAGTCCTTTGATCGTGGATTTTATGCCGGTACAATGGGTTATATCGGTCCTATGGAAAGTGAGTTCTATGTTGCCATACGAGGAGCGCTACTTCACTTTCCGAATTTAAGCGCTTTTGCAGGAGCGGGTCTGGTTCCAGGCTCGATTTCAAATCTGGAATCGAATGAAATTAGCCATAAAATGTCATTTTGGGAAAAACTACTATGAGCTCATCCTATTTCTCACCGATTTCACCCTCAATCCTGCAACACATACGAGATCCCCAAAGCCTTGTTCGAGATCCAAGCCAAGAGATTTATACCAATCGAAGCCTGGATCTCAGTTCCATCGAAGCCATTGGCTTTGATATGGACTATACTCTCGTCAACTATCACAAGAAACCCATGGAACAGCTCCAGTACGAGATGACCCTTGAGTATCTCGTAAAGACATTGGGCTATCCAGCGGATCTGTATCAACTTCAGTACGATCCGAATCTAAGTATTCGAGGATTGGTGGTCGATAAGCGTTATGGCCTTCTTTTAAAAATGGATATGCATGGGCAAGTTTGGAGAGCCAAGCACGGTTATCGAGCGCTCGCCAGCGAAGAAATCAAGGATCTCTATCAAAATCATAAGATCAAAATCACTTCAGACTTCGCTTCGCTCGACACCTTATTTGCGATGCCCGAGGCCTCCTTGTACTGCGATCTCGTCCATTTTTTTCGTCATCAATCTCCGAATTTCGCTCAAATTTTCGAAGATATTCGACACTCGATCGATACGATTCACTCAAATGGTTCGCTCAAATCCATCATTCGAAAAGATTTGCCTCGCTTCATCGAAACACACAACGATATTGCTCTCACGCTTCATAAACTACGTTCATCGGGTAAAAAGCTCTTTCTATTAACCAACAGTCACTTCGACTACACCGAAACCGTGATGAGCTATTTGTTGGGAAACTGGATGCCCTATTTTGATTACGTCATCACAGACAGTCGAAAGCCTGCTTTCTTTACGGAAGGAGCTCCTTTTAAAAAAATATCTGAGAAGTCTTCGCATCCTATCTATGAAGGTGGCAATATTGCTGAATTTGAAGAAATGGCCGGCCTAGTCGGTGGGAAGGTTCTTTACGTAGGCGATCACATCTACGGAGACATTGTGCGAAGCCGCAAAGAAACTCTTTGGAGAACTTGCCTGATCGTCGAAGAGCTTCCACGAGAAATTGAATTATCAATGCGTTTCACACCTGAACTCGATCAACTCAGACAGATTGATCAAGAACGCATCACCCTAGATAAGGAAATTGGCCTTCATCGGGCTCTACTCGCCTATTTGGATTCCACCGGACTTCAGGCAGAGGCCGTTCGACTGCGGAATGAAATGGAGGCCGCCAAAAAACACCTGGGGAGCCTTGATCGCAAAATGGATCTCGTCCAAGACGACCTTGAAAGGCGATTTCATCCATTTTGGGGCGAACTCTTCTACGAACACCACGACTTAAGCCGCTTTGGTTCTCAGGTAAAAGCTTATGCTTGCATCTACACTTCTCGTATTACCAATTTCCTCCCTTACAGCCCCATGCATCATTTCCGAAAGCGAGCCGAGTTGATGAGTCACGATCTGCCATTTCGATTCTAGCGAAATATTGAATCGAACCCTTAACATGGAACACATTTTCGATGGGCAAAGTTTTTGAACAGCTTCAGATCTTGTTCTCGGGCAAATTGAGGAGCTTGAGAAGGACTAGAATAGACTTTTTGCCTAGCTAGAACGTCGTCATTACTTCGTCGGCTAGGCCTCCTCGCAATTGTAGATGTCAAGTAATTCGTTGACAAGAGTTGGCAAATTCCCCTGGGGTCTCTTCCCTGCTAATCCCTGATGAGGACGCAACTTGTTGTAGTATAATAAGTACTTAAAAAGCTCTTTTTTTAAAGAATCAATGGATTCAAAATAGGTTCCTTCAATCAGGTCCTCATTCAACGTCTTCCAAAAGCGCTCTACTTTACCGTTCGTCTGCGGGCGGTAGGGTCTCGTGTAACGATGTTTGATGCCCAATTCCATTAACAATCTTTCAAAAGGATGGTTCTTCTTGCTAGCCGATTTTTGGGGACCAAACTCAGGACTATTATCCGTGATGGCCTCAGCAAATCGAATATCAAAGCGGTCACCTATTTGGTTCAAGCAATGAAGGGTTGAAAACATGACCGATAGCGCTGTGATGTCGTCCATAACCTCAGCCCAAGCCACTCGAGTACAACTGTCAACAACACAAACTAAATCGTAGCGTTTGGGGTCATTGACGACCGTGTCTTTAGATAAGTGATGGCAATCGATGTGCGCAAGCTCGCCCGCTTTTTCCTTGATGATTTTTCGTTTTTCTTCACGCATGGCAGGAGTTTTCCGATTCATCGGATAGCGTTTTAATATTCCATAAATGCAACCAGGTGTTTAGTCCCTGGTTGTGATGGTTTGGTTGAGTCCTGAATGATTGTGGCAGATTTTGCCATGATTTTAAATAAATTCGTAAGGAGTTAGCCCTTTTAGAGTTTTAAGGCGCTTTGCAAAATTACAGGGATTGAGAAAATCCCTGAGGTGCTGACTAAGCTGCTGATGTGTCTGATAGGGATACTTTTTCACTGTCGCTTCTTTAATGGTCCGATTCATCCGTTCTACCTGGCCATTGGTCCATGGGTGATTCACTTGTGTCAGACGATGCTCAATGTCTTCTTGCTGGCAGATCCGATCAAAAATAGGCGTCAATGCCTATTTCTGATCTCCGCGGTTCGTAAACTGAGCACCATGGTCTGTTAAAAGGGTATGGATTTTATAAGGAACAACCTGCACAAGGCGCTTAAGAAACTCGGCAGCTTCTATTTTTCCATACTTTTCCAAGAGTTCAGCGTAGGCAAACTTCGAGGTTCTATCAACCGCTACGAACCTATAAAGTTTACCTTCTTCTGTATGCACTTCCGTAATATCGATATGAAAATAGCCAATGGGATAATTTTTGAATTTCTCTTTCTTGTTTGGCTGCTCGACAGTGCTGGGCAGTCGACTAATCCCATGACGCTAGGCTCGTTTGACTATTTTATATCTCTCGGCACACTGCCTTTGTCGTTCGGGCGCATCCATGAAGTATTTGTCCAGTATTTTCTCCCAAGTTGCTTTTGGCACACCATAGATACCATCGCAGTCTGGGACTAAACATCTAACAATCTCGGCTGTATAAAAACAGCAAATATTCAAAAAAAGCGAGGTTAAGTCAAATCAAATCTCTATTTTTCTCGATCCTCGAAGTGGAAATCGAGCCTTGTTGTCGCTCAACCATATCTGAGCCATCTGCGGGCTTATTCTGAGGCCTTGGATGTATCGGGCTCTTGAAACTGATCATAAGACGGAACGGAACTCGACGCTTTGCTTGCTGATGAGAAGGTTTGTAGGATTCAAGAAGCTTACTTTCGAGCCCAACAAATCCAGATTAAAAAACAAGGATTGCAATTCAAATTTTAAAGGAATAGTGAGGATTTTGACTGAAATGTAGTCCATAGGAGTTCGAAATGAATAAGTCTTTTCTTGTCTTCCTTCATGTGTTTTTCATCTGTTCCGTTTCTCAGGCTGAGCTGGCCGTTCGGCATCCAATTGGTTTTCATGGTGCCTTTAGGACCATCGGCAGTCTGGTTAAGTTGCAAACAAGTCGTTCTCGCTTAAGTCAAAGTTTGTTTGTGTTTCCCCTTTTGTCGAACATCGCTTCGGTTATCCAAGAAGGAGTTGTGAAGACAGAAGAAATAAACAAAGAGGCGAAGCGGAGGCAAGATGAGTTCAAAAGTCTCTTGAAGCGCGAAAAAACGTTTGAAGAGCTTGTCAGAGAACGTAAAGAGCGCATCAAAGAGCTAAGGCGGCAGATTGATGAGGCGCGGCATTCCGTGAAACGAATTGGTGAGGGCCAGTCTGTTGAGGAGATGCAGGCTGAGTTGTATGAGCTTTTGAGAGAACCTGTGAAACTAGGACTTATGTCAGAATCTGATGATGAAGTTGCAGGTGTATTTGATCCGAAGGCAGGAGACCTTGAGCAACCAATTGTTCTGGGTTTTTATGTTGTGCCAGGAATACGGATGGCATCGCACGGGAGCGAACAAAAAGCTTCTGAAAGTGATTTGAATGAAGTCTTAAAAAATGATATAATGCCGTCTCGTACAGGGAAACCACTTGATGGAGTGTCATCGTACAAGCCCCAAACAAAAGAATTGCATCTAGGGGAAGAGCCATCCATGGTGCCTATGATTATACATCGTCCTGTCAGTTCAAAACATTATGCTCTGTACATAGGTAACGGCCTTGTTGTTCACTACTTTCCTGATGAAAGTGCCTCTAATCTTCGTGAGTTGAGCAAATGGGGATCATCGACGCGTGTTCGAGTTGACACATTGGTACGATTTCTTGATGGTGAGCAAACTTTTTTTGAGGTTTTAAGTGATCGCCCAAGCAAACCCGAAGAGACTATTGCCCTAGCTCTTCTAAATCTCGGGCGCGCCAATTGGGGCCTAATCAATGAAAATTGTCATCACCTTGCCTTGTTTTGTGTAAAATACCCAGTCAATGGTCATGAAAATGATCCTTATCTCCACAACTCAGTTGATGAAACAATTGTTGGCTCATTTTCCATATTTTTTTGGAGAGCAATTAGCAATTCGATTAATAGAAATGGTAATTTTTTAGTTTTTAAGAATGGCTCAGAAAATCCCACTCGTGATCTATTTATTGAGGCTGCAAAAAAAATTATGAAGGCTAGAACAGAGTTGGAAGTAAGAAATACTATTGCTGAGTTGCCTAATACAACGACATTACAATGTGAAGGGATGAGACTGACAAAGCCAAAAGGGAAGCGTGAATCTGAGGCAACTTCCAAATCTCCTGTCTCCGATGTCAAAGTTGAACAATCAACCCCAGCATCAGAAGCGGGATACGTTCCTGTTTCCACAGAACAGCCTTCGATGGCCAATATTGACGTTTCGCCTCGCTCTCGAAGGCAATCGGGAGCGGGACACGTTCCTGTTTCCGCAGAACAGCCTTCGATGGCCAATATTGACGTTTCGCCTCGCTCTCGAAGGCAAATTGCCGAAGAACTCTCAAGAAAACCAGTCGCTTTTTCGCAACAGGTTCGTCAACCTGCTACCAATGTGTCTCGATCATTGCGGCACATACAAACCACAGGTCTTACTGTAACGTTTGAGGTTGAGCCTTTACCGTTTTCGATGGATCAAATTAGAATAGATGTCAAGCAATGGGAAGATCACTATACCTGTAGTGTATCCTGTGGAGGGAAAAAGTATACGCGGACAGAAAGAATACCCAATTATACTTCTGGTTATGTAAAGGTAGGAGAAAGGCCAACTTACAAAACAAAATTAGAGGGCAAACGCCTTTACATTACTATAGTGCCTGGGCCGCATGTAAACAATGAAACTTCGGTACGCCGTAATGAGGTCGAGCTTGAACTGCGAAGCGCTGGTGAGCAGATCAAGGGTTTACCAAGGACCATTAAATTGCCGCTTAATTAGGTATTAACGGTTTCGACATGGGCATTGTTCATTGTGTGATGGCGGGCTCTCCCTGAGAGAGCAAACATGCTTCAAACGCTTGTGAGAAGGCTTGTAAAGCGGGATTACGTGTATTTGACTAGATAACTCAGCCTTGGATGATAGGACGGCAAGAACAAAAGTTTTGCTGAGACTGTAAAATAGTTTGTGTAACTGGTCGTGTTATTGATCAAACCGACACTCGATCCCCGGATATCATCTGAAGCGAGCCCAGTATCACTGGCCTGTCTCGCTTGTTTCTGAAAAAGTCTTTTAAACCAATTTTGAGCGCCTCGTCTGTAGGAAAAAAGCCCTTGGCTTTAGTCACTTTTCGAAATGGACGATGCAGCGCTTCCACAGCATTGGTCGTATCAATCATCTTACGGATTTCCTCCCGGAAACAAAGCATGTGGAAAGGTGAGCCAATTATCTCGCCATCCCTTGACTGCACTTCTTGATTTGTCATCCACTTGGTCTCTAGATTTCCAGAGCCGCTTCAGCAAGTTCACGAGAGGAAGCCCCCGGTAGACACACTTTAGATCGGCTACAAACTTTTTCTGGCAACGTGAAGCCAGGTATTTGGGGCTGCTGCGGATTGGGTAAACGATGCAAAGCTGAACCAGAAGTGAGGCCCTCCGCCTCAGACAGCCATAATCCCAATACATCGACTTTTCACTGAGGATTGATTCCGATCACGCTCTTTGGAGACCACTTTCAAATCCATTCTAATTTTGTAGTGAACGGCATCTCTGAAAAGAACCGCATAGACATCATCTAGGGGGTGCCTTGCCATTCCTGAATGCCCTCAAACACTTTATCCGTAATTTTTGAGATGAGCGCGGACGAAACGTCGACTCCCTGAAAGCTTTCAAGCTGAGATTAAATATCTCAAACACTCATGCCCCGAGCATACATACCTGTAATCTATTCTTCCAAAGTAGCATCCGTCTTCTCATAGGGCCTGGGCTTCAAAGTCTTTTCATGAGGTGAATATCCCACATGATGTTCTTGCTCTACCTAAAGAACCTGAATCCCCTTTATTTTTCCACACATTAAGCATCAAAAAAGGTCATACGAGCAAAGCCCTTGGCATGAGATAAACGAAACGGGAATAAGAAATCAAGTTCGGAAATTCTGAACGCAAATGTCGACCGACATAGTCCAAGTACTAGGTCTTAAAATTGCGATATCCTGAGTTCTGAAACAGAATAAGGATTGCCATTATCTGGGTGAGGGATAGTTCTCCTAGACGTCGACGGATTTTCATTGCATTTCATATCCCCAGTTGTTTCTCAAAATCTTCTGGAAGGGCCTGAAAAAATCGCCAACAATGCAAAATATTTCTGTCATCTTGTTTTCTCCTGTGTTGAGTGAGAAAAGCAGGATGATCTTTAAAAACTCCAATGTGAAGAAAAAATCTTTTATTTTTAGCCTGTTGAGAATCTCTTAAACGAAACTCAGGTTAATCTAATAAAAGCTTAAAGAACAGATCCCCAGCTCGATCGACTTTCAGGTCCGAAATGGATTTGAGGCTTTGAATGAGCTGCATCAGAGCCCGACCCGACTGAGATCGAACCGCTTGGGATCGCATGACAAACTCTGAATCACAGACCGGGCAACAGATTTCGCCTTGATCCAATCGTTCGATATAGTCTTTCTCTGTATCGAACAGTCCTTCAAAGCGGTGCCCTGCCTCACATTCAAGCTTTAAGTCATACATGTGTCATTAGTTATGCTTCTCAGCCCGTTTTCGGTCATTTTCTTTTAAATAAATCTTTCGAAATCGAAAATGATTCGGAGTGACTTCAACCAGTTCATCGTCTTCAATGTAATCGATCGCTTGTTCCAGCGTTAACTTTCGTGCCGGAGTCAAAACAATATTTTCATCTTTACCCGCTGCTCGCATATTGGTTAACGCTTTTTCTCGGGTAATATTGACTGGAATATCATTATCTCGACAATGTTCGCCAACAATCATTCCTTCATAGGTATCTTCATTCGACTCCACCAATAAGACGCCTCTTTCTTGCAATGAAAAGCAAGCATAAGGAGTCACTCGACCTTGATTCATGGAAATCATGACACCGTTTTTACGTTTGGGAATCTCACCCTTCCAAGGAACAAAATCTTCAAAAATATTGGTCAGAATTCCTTCCCCCCGCGTCATGGTTAGAAAGTCGTGCCTGAACCCCATGAGGCCTCGAGTAGGAATCAAAAACTCCATTCGGGTAATCTTGTGTTCGTTGGTATCAAAACTTTGCATCTCTCCTTTACGCTTCGCTAAAGCATCGATCACGGCCCCTGAATTCTCTTCCGGAACTTCAACGTAGACGCGTTCCAAGGCTTCATGCAAAATTCCGTTGATTTGCTTGGTAATCACTTTTGGTTTGGATATGCAAAATTCGTAGCTTTCTCGACGCATTGCTTCAATCAAAACGGCTAAGTGCAACTCTCCTCGCCCAGACACCCGCATGCTTTCTTGCGAATCTGGCAGTTCTTCAATTCGAAGCGTAATATTGGCCTTCTTTTCCTTATTCAAACGATCCCGAATCTTGTTCATGGTGATATTTTTGCCATCTTGTCCAGCAAAAGGGCCTGAATTCACCATAAAGTTAACCGAGATGGTCGGCTCTTCGACTCGCAAAGCCGGCAAAACTTGAACATGGTCTGGATCGGATAGAGTATCTCCAATCAAAACATCGGGAACCCCATAGAGATTCACGATATCGCCAGCACCTGCTTCTTCTATGTCCACTTGCTGGATTCCATGATAGCCTTTGATTCGAGTCAGTCGAAGCGTCTTTTGCTCACCTTGAGCAGTCACGTGTGTGACAGCCGTTCCCTTTCGAACGGTTCCATGCAGAATACGCCCACAAGCTCCACGGCCTAAATATTCATCGTAGGGAGCCGTCGCCACTTGCATCAAAAAGGGTTTATCCAATTCACCGCCCGGAGCTGGAACTGCATCCACAATGAGCTGAAGCAAAGGCGCCAAGCTGTCCCTGGGATCGTCTAAAGACTTGCAAGCATAGCCTGATAAACCAGACGCATAGATATACGGAAAGTTTAATTGCTCATCGTTTGCCGAGAGTTCGACAAATAAATCAAAAGTCTCACTCAAAACACGGTCTGGATCCGCATGCGGGCGATCGACTTTGTTAATAATCACCAAAGGACGCAATCCTCGTTTCAGCGCCTGACTCAAGACGTAACGTGTTTGCGGCATAGGACCCTCTCGCGCATCCACCAATAAGAGCACAGAGTTCACCATATCCAAGACTCGTTCAACCTCGCCTGAGAAATCGGCGTGTCCCGGTGTATCGATAATATTGACTTTATAATCGCCAAAGGAAATCGAGCAATGTTTTGCAAAAATCGTAATCCCGCGCTCTCGTTCTTGGTCATAGGAATCCATGACGCGCTCCGGTACCGCTTGATTCTCTCGAAATACTGCGGACTGCTTTAAAAGCCCATCCAAAAGGGTTGTCTTTCCATGGTCAATATGAGCAATGATCGCAACATTGCGAATTTTATCCGGAGTTATTTGGGTCATAGAAGCGGCACCCTAACAAAATGGCGCAGTTATGCAATGCGCTACTGATGAAATCAGGGCAACCGTAAAGTCGTCGTAGTCGCCTTTATTGCGGAGCAGGAGCGGGAATGGCCGATGGGGGCTTTAGCTATCTTCTACTTTGCTGATTCTTTCAGAACCTCTACGGCCACATGAAATAGTTTTGAGCTCAGCACACGGCTAAACTCTAGCAAACGATTTCGCTGATCCGCTGAGAATACATTGCTTTTCAACAAACGCTCCCACTCTTCTTCCGAGATACTTCGAGATTGATTTTCCAAATTTAGGATGAGGCTGCTCAAATTCCGTATTTTTTTATCCTGATCGTAAGCAAGAGCTTGCTTACGAATAATCGTTTCCGCTAAAAGAGCTTTGCCTTTGCGCTCATTCAGATTTTCTGAGACCACCTGAGATAAATCATCAATATTATACAAATAAACGCCATCAATTTGAACAATATCTGGGTCAATATTGCGCGGCACACCAATATCAATCACAAAAAGTGGACGATAGCGGCGTAGCCTCATGATGGAACGCAGTGCGTTTGCTGTGACTAAATAAGCCTGGGTCGTAGCAGAAGCAACGAGTAAATCCGGTTCGAGAAGATCTTGCTGCAGCGAAAAATCGGTTCCGACGGATTGGATCTGCGTCCCTTTTTCTTTGAAATGAGAAGCCGCTAACGAGCCCATTTCCCCACGTCCTAAGAGCAAGCACTTGAGAGAACTTAAATCTCCAAATACTTTCTCAGCCAGCTGAACTGCAGCATAAGAAACTGTGACTGGATTTTTGCCCAACTCTGTTTGAAAGCGAATCTTTTTGGCAGCATGAAAAGCTTGGGAAAATACCCGGGTTAGTTTGGGTCCGGCAGTCCCACTTTCTTGAGCCCTTTTAAACGCCGATTTGACCTGCCCAAGGATTTGCGGTTCTCCAATCACCAGCGAATCCAGCGAAGAAGCGACTCGCATCAACTGAGTAAAAGCGTGTTGACCTTGATAGCAGTACCAATGCGGCGCCAATATTTGAGCTGGTATTCGGTGGTAGTCCGTCACAAAATCTTGTAAGGCTGCTTCGGCAAAATCTTTGTGACCTTGAGCGTAGATTTCAATGCGATTGCATGTGCTCACAATCGCAGCCTCATCAACATACTCGGAAGCGACAGCTTGCAACAAAGCCTCGTTTAAGCGTTCACTGGAAAAAGAAAGCCGCTCTCGAAGTTCCACCGGGGTTTTTTGGTGATTAATTCCTAAACACAGAAAGTCAGAGCCCATAATGCTGGCTCCAATGAAAATAATTCAAAAGGAAAAAACCGAGAAGCATGGCCATACTTCCAGATAAACTGACAAAAACCGCTTTTCGTCCACGCCAACCAGCCTGCCAACGAGCCAATAAGACGAAAGCAAAGAGTAGCCATACGCAAACGGACCAAAGCTGGCGCGGATCGAGGTACCAATATGGTCCCCAGGTCTGATAGGCCAATATCGAGCCTGCAAACATTCCCAATGTCATCAAAACAAACGCCACAAACAATAGAAAAAGCCCGAACTGATCCATCTTGTGAAGCGAAGGCAATGAACCGATTCGCTTTTTACGCTTCAGGTTTGCATCTTGCCTCAAATACAAAATCGAGATGAGCGCCGAGAGCACCAAAAACACATCGGAAGCAAGCGATGAAAGGAGGTGTATCCAAAGCAAATGGGCCTCACAACAAAGCAAACGCCACCTCCGCAGCATGCAGAGTTTTAGCAATATCTTCCTTCGTGTGAGCAGAGCTCATGAAACCTGCTTCATACGCACTTGGAGCGAAATAGACACCTCGCTTCAACATCTGATGAAAAAACTGAGCATATCGCACAGGATCCACATAGCGCTTCGCTTCTTCATAGTTGGTCACTCGACCCGGCTCTTTTAAAAAGTAGATGCCAAACAGGGTGCCGATCGAACTGATTTGAACCAAGATCCCTCGCCGACTTGCAAGTTCATTCAAGCCCTCTACGAATTCACGACAAAGCTGAGAAGTGTATTCAAATCTTCCCTCCGATAACCAAGCTCTCAGAGTGGATAAACCAGCAGCCATGCCAAGGGGATTTCCAGAAAGCGTACCCGCTTGATACATATTTCCAACAGGAGCCACCTGCTCCATAATCTCCTGACGAGCACCATACGCTGCCACGGGCAAGCCCCCACCAATCACCTTACCCAAACACGTAATATCCGCTTGAACATCGAAATGGGTTTGAGCCCCTGGAATCGCTGCACGAAATCCAGTCATCACTTCGTCTATAATCAGTAAAGCTCCGTGCTCATCGCAAAGCCGGCGTAAGCCACTTAAAAAATCATGCTGAGGCAACACCAAACCCATATTGCCCGCAACCGGTTCAACGATGATGCCAGCTATCTGACCTGGATGCGCTTCAAACAAAGTTTCAACGGATTTCAAATGATTGTATTGAGCAACCAAGGTGTCTTGAACCGAATGCAGGGTCACTCCAGAGCAAGCCGATAGGCTTAAGGTCGCCAGACCGCTACCGGCTTGCGCCAACAACATATCTGCATGCCCGTGATAATTCCCCGAAAATTTGATGATTTTATCTCGTCGAGTAAAAGCACGAGCCAGTCGGATGGCGCTCATCGTTGCTTCGGTGCCACTGTTGACAAAGCGAACTTGATCCATCGAAGAGAAAAGGGACACCAGCAATGCCGCCAATTCCGTCTCTGCTCGAGTGGGGGCACCAAAACTGGTGCCATTTTGCGCCGACTGAACAACGGATTCGACCACCGTAGGAAAAGCATGACCTAAGACCAAAGGCCCCCAGGAAAGGACGTAATCTACATATTGATTGCCTTCCACATCAATCAAAAAAGCCCCTTGACCCTTTTCAATAAATATCGGTGTTCCACCCACTGAGTGAAAGGCTCTGACAGGACTATTCACTCCACCTGGAATCAGGCTTTGAGCTTGCTCAAAGCAGCGCTCGTTGGTTAACCGATCATTCATTAGTTGGCTCCCATTTGGCTAAATTCCAGGCGCTATTAAAAAATTGCCATTCATAGCGAACTGCTAAAGCATAAGCTTCTAACATTCGATCCCATACAGACAAATCGACTTTCAGAGCCTCTTGATTCATGATCGCCCGAATCTCTTGAACACTGTTCTTGAAATCGGATGAAGACCAAGCATCCATCCACGACTGATAGGGATTATCGCTCACAGGATGCTGAAGCATCCAATCCGCCACTCGTTCGTAAACAGTGTAACAAGGTGTCATTGCGGAAAGTCCAACTGCAAAAGAAAAGAAAGCCGAAGATAGCTCAAAATCCGAATAGGCTTGGCAGCTAGGACATTGTTGCGAATCATGTTCGCTTCCCGTCGCGCCGTATTCAAGAGAATCGATCGCCGCTTTCGTTAAAAATTTCTTAACGGTTACATTGTGCGTGCGAATCGACAAAGCCGAGAGAACGTCTGCGTAACGGGTGCTGTAAAGTCGATCTTGTTGTTTGTAGTAGCGGTAATTTTCAACTTTAAGAGTTCCATTTGCCAGAGTTTGAACGAAAGGATGGTTTAAAATGCGAATCAACAAAGGCTCTGTTCTTTGGTCTGCAAGATCCATAAAATTCGACCCAAAAGCACTGAAAGCCATCAAGCTGAATAACCATGCGCAACGGGTAGAGCTTAATTTCATGCCAATCTTCCCTTCATCCTAGGATCTTCCAATGATGACAAACAGGGCCGGCTCCGGCACCTATCGAATACGGACTTGAGCGATTCATGGCCCCATTCAAATAGGATTTTGCGAGGGCTACAGCTTCACTGAGAGGATGTCCGAACGCAACATAGCACGCAATGGCTGCAGATAGAGTACAGCCTGTTCCATGAGTGTTGCGGGTTCGAATCCAAGAAGAACGAAAATAGGTTCCTTGAGTTTTACCAAATTTCAGCAAATAATCCTCTGCGTGATCAAAGGTACGCGTATTCCGATGACCCCCTTTGATCAGCACAGCCTTAGGTCCTATTGAAAGAATCTTATGTGCCATGCTCTCGACGTGATGCTCGCCAACCAAAGCAGTCGCTTCGTCAAGATTAGGCGTCAGAAGATAGGCTCTGGGAAATAAATACTCTCTCAAAGCGAGTATGGCATCGTTTTCAAGAAGACGATGCCCGGATTGTGAAATCATCACCGGGTCAATCACCACTGGAATCGCTGGGTAACGCTTCAAACAATTGGCTACGATCTCAACCACATTGGCGTTGTAAAGCATTCCCAATTTAATGGCATCAGCCCCAATATCCTCCAGGACCGCTTCGATTTGTTCTTGAATGAAACTAGGCTCGACCGGAAAAACCCCTTTAACGCCTCTTGTATTTTGAGAAGTCAAAGCTGTAATGGCAGTTGCTCCGTAGCAGCCAATGGCCGAAATGGTCTTAAGATCGGCTTGAATTCCGGCTCCCCCACCAGAATCGGAGCCAGCGATCGTTAAGACACGCTTCATACCACAAGGGCCTTGGCAGCCTCGCAGGGAGATGAAGAACGACAGATTGCGCTTACAACGGCTACTCCATCCGCTCCAGCATTCAAAACTTCATGAATATTGCCGCGGTTCACTCCACCCACTGCGATCAATCGATGCCGACTGATGGAACGGGCTTTCCGAACGCCTTCCAAGCCAAAAGGTGCCTTTGTGTCCTCTTTGGTATGTGTTTCGAAAACAGGGCTTAAGGCCAGATAGGCAACCTCAAGCGGTTCCGCTTGCTCGACATCTTTCAGCGTTTCGGCTGTCAAACCGATGATCATATGAGCCGGCAAAATCCGGCGAGCCACTTCGTAAGGCAAATCAGACTGCCCGATATGAACTCCATCCGCACCGATGGCCAAAGCAATATCAACGCGATCATTCACGACCATCGGAACCTGCAATTCCCGGCATACTTGCCTGACAATAAGACCTTGTTCGTAAAAATCGCGATCGTTGTAGTACTTGTCTCGCCACTGAACCAAGGTAACCCCCCCGCGGACCGCTTCCCTAATCAGGGCAGGTAAATCTGCATGAGGCTCTAAAACCAATTGTAATTTCATAAACACTCCACTGCTAACAATGACTTGACTATTTCTTCATCCAAATTTGCTAAAACATCCAGAAAGACTGTTTGATAGCTTCCTAGACCACAGCCCGTTGAAGCTGCTTTCTCACCTGCAATGCAAATCGAAGCCATTGCATGAAGAGAGGCTGAAAACAAAACGGGTTGAACAGCACAAAAAGCCGCTATCATGGCAGAGGCTAAGCAGCCCATGCCCGTGATACGAGCCATCATCGCTGTTCCATTGTAAAGTCGAGCGGTTCCTTGGCTCTGAACGATTAAATCATCCGGACCACTAACCACCACGACACAACCATATTGCTGATTGATTGAATAGGCGTACTCCAGCGCTTCGGCTGGCAACAACGAAGTCTCAACTCCTCGAGTCGTTGATTTCCCTCCCGCTAATGCAGCGACTTCAGAAGGATTTCCACGAACCACACAAACGCCTCCGATTTCAAGCAACTCCTGAACAATCCGGGTTCTGCAGGGTGTGGCACCTGCTCCAACCGGGTCTAGAACCACAGGCTTTCCAAGTTGAGACGCTTGACGAAGTGCGCGCTTCATGACTCCAACCATCATTCGATCGGCTGTGCCGATATTTAAGACCAGCGAATCTGAAGAAGCGACGAGTTCCTCTATTTCCTCTTCTGCCTGCGACATCACAGGTGCAGCCCCTATGGCTAACAATCCATTCGCAACCCAACCCGCAGAAACAAAGTTAGTTAAATTTAAGACCAGCGGCTTGTTGCGCCTTACCAACTCCAAATCACGAACAATCGAATGAAAATCCAAATTCATATCGCAGCCATACAGATGTAATTCTCTTCGAGCAAGCCCATGGCTGTCGCAATTCCTCAAAAAAAACAACCCTCCATTGCAATCCTAATATTGCATCTGGCATGATGGAAGCAATGATAACAAATCTCCTCGCTGCGCGTTCGCAAATGGGCTTATCCTTGGGATTCCACATTATCTTTGCCATTTGCGGCATCGGAATGCCTCTACTCATGTGCATTGCGGAGTGGGTCTACCTCAGGACCAACAACCTACTTTACTTGACTTTGGCCAAACGCTGGTCACAAGGTACGGCAATTATGTTTGCGGTGGGAGCCGTATCCGGAACTGTTCTATCCTTTGAACTTGGCTTACTTTGGCCAACCTTCATGAAGTTCGCCGGTCCTGTCATTGGAATGCCTTTTTCTCTAGAAGGCTTTGCATTTTTCTTGGAAGCCATCTTTCTCGGAATCTATCTCTACGGATGGGAAAAAATCTCAACGAGAGCGCATTGGTTAACAGGAGTGATGGTCCTGATCAGCGGCACGAGTTCTGCGATTTTAGTGGTTGCAGCAAACGGTTGGATGAACACCCCAACGGGCATCACGATTCAAAATGGAGTCGTTACGCACTTTGATCCCTTCGAAGCGATGAATAACCCAGCCTGGCTGCCTCAGTCGTTGCATATGGTTCTAGCAGCTTATGCTTCGATGGGATTTTTTGCGGCAGGGATTCACGCCATCGGACTCCTGAAGAAACCCGAGAATCTGTTTCACCAGACAGGGCTTCGGGTCGCCTTCTGGGTCGGCGCAGTGACGATTCCCTTGCAACTTGCAAGCGGCCATTTAAGCGCCATGCATGTGGCTCAATACCAGCCCATGAAACTTGCGGCCATGGAAGGGCAATGGAAAACAGAAGCAGGAGCCCCTCTGCGAATCTTCGGCTGGCCCAATGAGAAAGAGCAAAGAACCGAGTTCGCGATCGAGATACCGAAAATGCTGAGCTTTCTAGCCTATGAAAACCCGGATGCAGTCGTCCGAGGCATCGCAGACTTCCCCGTCGATGAGCGCCCTCCCATTTGGCCCATTCATGTAAGCTTTCAAGTCATGATCTTCGCAGGTATGGCCATGCTGGCAACAGCCTTGCTCGGAGTATTTTTGCACGGAAAGAAAAAATCTTTTGAATCGACTCCTTGGTTTTTAAAGTTACTGGCTTTGTGCTCTCCCATGGGTTTCATCGCGGTGGAAGCAGGCTGGATGGTGACAGAAATCGGTCGACAACCTTGGATTATCTGGCATACGATGAGAACCAGTGAAGCTTTAACGCCAATGCCATATCTTCAAATTCCATTTTTATTTTTTACAGGTCTGTATGGCATTTTGTCATTCATTGTTGTCTACTTGCTTCGAAAGAGGGTGTTTCATGTGGACGCCTGAGTATTTACTGGCGGCGGTTTTATGGATCGCCTTGTGCATCTACATGCTCACAGCAGGAGCTGATTTTGGAGGAGGAATCCTGGATCTTCTCTCATTTGGACCACACCGGGCAGAAAAAAGAAAGCTGATCGCAAATCAGATCGCGCCCATTTGGGAATCGAACCATATTTGGCTAATTATCATCGTGGTTCTTCTATTTGTGTGTTTTCCACTCGTTTTTGAAACCATCAGCATTGTTCTCCACATTCCACTGACACTGGTGCTTGTGGGGATTATTCTAAGAGGGTGTTCATTCATCTTTCGTGCATACGACCTTCCGAACAGCCAAACTCAAAAGACTTGGGGCTTTATCTTTGGAATTGCCAGCCTATTGACACCTTTCATGCTGGGAATCTGCTTAGCCACCATTGCATCTGGCCAAATACCGACTCTGCCCTCACCCACCTTCATTGACGGTTCCTGGGGAACTTCAAGGCAGATCATTGATCAAGATTTTTATTTTTATTTTATCGGGCCATGGCTTCAGAAATTTCCGGTGATCATCGGATTTTTAACTCTCAGCCTATGCGGCCTGCTATCCTCACTTTATCTTGTTCTGCGCGCCAATTCCGAAAAGCTCAAAAATGATTTTCGGAAATTTGGAATTCTCTTTGAAGTCTTGACAGCGGTCTCGCTTTTAATAGCTATTTTTACATCTCGAACGGATGCCCCGAGGCTCCACGAGGCTCTTCTTTATGAAGATTGGTCTCTTGCTTTACAGGCCCTGACATTTCTAAGCGCAATTGTCTTGTTTTCGGCTTTGCGCAAGGGCTATGACCGAGTTGCGCAATTAGCTGGCATCAGTCAAGTCCTTCTTGTTCTTTTAGGGTGGGCGCTCGGGCAATTTCCCTATCTGATCGTAGATACTCATACCATCTTAGATAGCGCCGCTTCACGTGCGATTCTAAACCCAGTTTTAATTGCTTTAGGTGTTGGAGCCTGTGCCTTGATTCCTTCTTTCATCTGGCTCTATCGCCTGTTTTCACCCACCAAGCCGGTTTGAAATCAGATTTTTGGGTCCCAAACTGGCAATGAACCCTTCAGCAATGCTACGCTGAGGCATGGAGAGGAAGGTATGGTTCCAGTGTACGCACCGTCTAATGAAATCGAAGGCCAACGCATCGTCCGTTTTTTGATTAGCGAGCGCGTTGCCGCCATGCTTGAAGTGAGCTCTCCTCTACCTCAACCACTGGAATGGCATACTCTCCGGATCCTAGCTCCCGAAAAGCAACGTCCAAAAGCCATTGAACTGATCGCAACAGCGCGTTTGGATCAGGTTATCGCCGACAATGGCATGTTTTTATGAATGCTCTTGCAACTCTTTTTTCGAACCATCGGCCATGAGTTGCTCGATCTTGCCTTGCATGTCTTGCAAACGTTTCTCGGCTTCTTTCACCGTCTGAACACCTTTTTCGTAGACTTCTAAACTCTTTTCCAGGGCTAAGTCGCCTTTTTCCAGCTGACTCACCAAGCTCTCTAAATTTTTCAATACTTGTTCAAAGTCCATCTTTGCTTTTCACCTCAACTCCTAAAATTCCATTCGACAGTCGCACATCGACCGAGCTCCCTAAATGAACCTGTTCCAACTTGCTCACCACGTGACCTTCAAAAAATACAGCCCCATAGCCCCTGGCTAAGACTTTCAACGGCGAAAGAGCCTCTAATTTGGTCACGCTGGAAACCATTCTTTCGCGTGTGCTCTGCAAACGCTTGGATAAAACTTTTTCTAATTTCTGAGCCAGGGCATCCAAACGTTGCACCGTAGTCAAAAGCCGAACCTTCGGAGAAACAAAACGTTTAGAAAGACGCTCTAAAAGCAAATGCATTCGGTTGAGGGTTGCCTGAACCTGCTTGTGCAGGCGCGCCTCAAAACGCTTCAAAGCCTGCCGAAGCTCAGCCTTGTCTGGGACAGCTGTTTGCGCAGCATGCGTTGGAGTTGCGCACCGCAAATCTGCTACAAAATCAGCAATGGTGAAATCTGTTTCGTGACCGACCGCGCTAATAATGGGTGTTTTGCACGCATAAATGGCGCGCGCGAGAACTTCTTCGTTAAAAGCCCATAAATCTTCCAAAGAACCCCCGCCTCGACCGATAATAATCAGATCGCAGTTCTGGCTTTCCAATCGTTTAAGAGCTATGGCCAGCTCTTCCGCAGCCCCTTGGCCTTGCACACGAGCGGGAGACAACAGCACCGATTGACCGGGCATGCGATGCTTCAGAATTCGAAGCATGTCCTGTAAAGCAGCTCCCTGTGGCGAGGTCACAATACCCAATACTTTTGGGAAAAATGGAATCGGTTTCTTTGAGGCCGAATCAAAAAAACCCTCTCTTTCTAACTTTTGCTTCAGTTGCTCAAAAGCAAGCGCAAGCGCGCCGGAACCGACCGGTTCCATGCTTTCAACAATCAGCTGTATCTTACTTTGAGGAAGATAAACCGACACCCGGCCCGTCAGCAAAACCTGCAAACCATCTTGCACTTCGAATTTGACTCGATCGCAGGACCCTTTAAACATCACCGAGGGCAAGGTTGCTTGTTCATCCTTCAAGTCAAAATACCAGTGGCCTGAGCGCCAGGGCTTAAAGGAAGAAATTTCTCCCACAACAGTCACCTGCCGATAACCTGTTTCAAGATCCTGCCGAATCCTGGCAACCAATTGGCTGACCGTTAAACTTGAGTCCATCACCCGGTTCATTGAGGAGTTCATACAAAATCGCAATAGGGACACAAAGCTCGATCCCAATACCCATTCTGACAAATTGAGCACTGCATCAAGGCAAATCCAAATAAAAGTTTTTGGTTCTGGAACCATAGGATTGGATGGTCAAATAACCGGTTTGAAACAACAAGGCCGGCGACCACCATCATCGTGATCGTGCATGCCGAATTGAAAATCATCTTTATTTAACTTAGCAACGAACTTATGGAATCACGCTGGATCAAAATTTTTCAAATCGCAGCCGCTTTTCTAGGTTTTACAGCCGTGCTACTGGGAGCTGTCGGCGCTCACATTTTATCGGAGTCTCCGAGCCTTAAAAGCTTTGAAACCGCAACTCGATTTCAGCTTATGCATGCCATATTTCTGATCGTAGTTTCTTCGCGATCGCGTGCCACAAGCTCTCTTATCAGCATCGGCTGCGTATTTTTTTGCGGATCAATTTACTTGAAAACGATGACAGGAATGGAGTTTTGGTCAAATTTCACACCCATCGGCGGACTATTGCTGATGGCTGCTTGGATGAGCGTTGGCTTCCTAACAACTCGAGTGCATCCATGCGAGTGGGCGCGTCCGTCGCCAAATGAAGTCTCTTCCGAATATCATCGTTTATGAGCCTCTACATCCTGTCCTACAGCTTGCTCTATATCTTTGCTATCACTGGAATGGTGAACAATATCTGTTGAAACGTCTTGCTTTGAGAGCTGAACCCTGTTGTCATCAAACACAGACTCAAGCAGGGTTGATTAGGAAAGGTAGGCTTATGGCACAAGAACTGGATTCATTCAGCGACTACATCATTCATGACCAGCTACAGGCTCTGCAAATCCGGGGCCGCAGAATGTTTGGTGGAGTCGGGCTTTATCGAGGCATGACATTTTTTGGGCTTATCTGGCAAGGAACCCTTTTCTTTAAGACAGACGATCTTAGCCGCAATCCATATCTGAAAGCCAATATGAAGCCATTTCAACCCAACCCCAAACAAATTTTAAAATCTTACTACCAAGTACCCAATGAAATTGTTGAGAATCGTGAACAGTTGATGCTTTGGGCTAAAGAAGCCATTCGAATTGGACAAGCTGCCTCTAAACCTTAATAGAAACCCAAGAACGGATCTTGAATCATGGGAACAAAACGATTCCGCACCTCTCCTGACCAATAAAGCGATCCTGTGATGATATGGATTCGATCGGATTCAAAAGTTTCCGTCGCTTCACAGACGTCTTGAAATCCAACCTGTTGAAACAAGGCTCTGAGCTCTGCTGCAGGAACCGCTCTCGGCACACGAGACTGCCCAACGCGCACGGATAGCTTTGGACTCACTTCATACCATAAAGCCGCTATGTCTTCGACCGAATGCCCTTGGGTACAACCGATCCAAAGAACAGCCTCCGATAAAGAGTCTCCCAGATCCTCGCGTAAAGAGTCAATCAGCGTTTGGGTGCCATCCGGGTTATGCGCGCCATCGATCAATACTTTTGGATTTTCTGAGATCCACTCATATCGGCACGGCCATCTTGTTTTTCGAAGCCCATCTTGAATCGCTCTTGAAGACACATCGATCCCTGCCGATCGAATCAAGCTCACAGCCAAGCTCGCGTTTTGAGATTGAAACGAGCCTTTGAGTCCCAACTCCCATGACGGTTCAATCGATTGGTAAGCATTGCTTCCTCCCATTCGGCAAAAAACAGCGTCTACTTCAGGCTCTTGAGGGCTCCAACAAGCAGGTACTCCTGGCTTTAGGATGCCAGCTTTTTCAGCTGCTATTTCCAGTAAATTGTCTCCTAGCCACTCTTGATGATCCAATCCAATTCTTGAGATCCCAACAGCCAAAGGGGTCAGGACATTGGTAGCATCCAGTCGTCCTCCCAAACCTACTTCGATCACAGCCATGTCAACTTTTTGCTCTGCAAAATAAAGGAACGCCATCACCGTCAACCGCTCAAAAAACGTGCCTCCTTGGGGGAGTATCGCTTGTAAACGTGCAAAATCAGCTTCCGAGATCATGCATCCATTCATTGCAATTCGTTCTCTCGCGCAAGCAAGGTGCGGACTTGTGTAAAGCCCGACTTTGTACCCTTGCTCTCTTAAAATCGAAAACGCAAAAGCACAGGTGCTTCCTTTGCCATTTGTACCAGCCACATGCAAAGAGGAGAAGCCTCTGTGAGGGTTCCCAACACGGGATAATAAAAGACGCATACACTCAAGTCCCATCTTTGGATTGGAACCTGCATCCAACAGTTGTCTTAGAGCAGTTAGGTAATCTTCACTTTGCATGAAAGCGTTTTTAGCATAGAAAACGCTCGATCGTTCGGGCCCTTTATCCCAACAACATCTAGATGAGGGTGTTGCTCCCTCAACAAACTTGATTTTTTTTGAAAAGACTTTCCAAGAAAAACCAGATGCACTCCTCCTTTTTCGATTTGTTTCAAGGCAGATTCGACCGTATTCGTATAGAGTAATTCAAGAGGAGAGCGTAGAAAAGCAACCTTTTCTAAGTACATTGGAAAATCATTTAGATTATCATCGATCAATAAAATTTTCATACTGCGCCACCTTTGTCTTGGATCTTAACTCAACTCGGGTGCTCTGGAATAGCACGGGTTCAATTTAATGCTTGCCTCAGCGTATCACCGATGAAAAACGGGTCCCCCAGGCAAAGTAGAAGCGCCATTCCCAGCTAATCTCTCCTGAAATTTAACATGTCGGATGATAAAATGACGCGAGAATCCCACTCCTAGAAGCTCCCGAGGAAAAGGTCGCCGGAAAAATTGCTAGTCGTACAATAGGGCATCCAGCTCTTCCAAGTGTCTCAAAAGTGTTGACCACGCTTGTTCAAATGAATCTCTCTTGCCAGCAAGACTAACTGAGTTCCAGGCATGCTTCAGTACCCACGGATTCAAAACAGAAATATGCTGAAAAAACGAGGGTGGGATGGGAGTGTTTCTATTTTGAAAAGTGGTTTGTATTGAGGTCTCTAATCTTTTAGAATTTTTGCAGATGGAGAGCAGTTTAAGCAAATCAAAGACATCCTTTGCTCTGGAATTACTTTCTGATCGCCGGCAAAGAGTTTCCAGTTTCTCAGCCAAGATGCTTTCAGGCGGGTAGACTCGCCATGAAATTTCGGAATTTGTTTGGATGAGTGGAATCATTTTTTGAGTTTTCGGAATTTTAGGAATGCGATCTCCCAAGCCAATATCCAAATGTAGACGTGAAAGTTTGTGAATTTGTCTTGTCAGCGGAATACTTCCGATCTGAAAAGCACAATCAAACCGATATCCACCCAGTTCATGGTGAGTAACAAGTTCTTTTATGGTGATATCGCCATACCAGAGATCATCCTTGAGATCGGTTCTCAGGGCTTCTGTTACGCAGTTTATTAGACTCGATTTGGATAACGAGAGGGCAGAAGCATCTATATCGCGCGTAAATCGTGGGTGAGAAATTGTTTTAAATAAAACAAATCCACCTTTGAAAATGACATGCTTTCTTAAAATAGAGTGATGCTCAAGGCGTGCCACGATACGTTCTAAGCCTAGAAGGACCCGAAGTTGATTAATGTGCATGGAATTGGTTTTTGCCAGATCCATTAGTTTCTGATGAATGCTCACAACAATACCTCGATAACGGGCAGGAGTTTCTGAATGACTCCAAGTTGGTTGGCCATTTTTATTACAGCGTTTAATGTTGTTTTTTTTTCGAGAAGTGCCTGGTTTAAGGCTTGAAAACCTATGCTTTTACCCAGGTAACGAGATTTTGTAATGGCCTCAACCAAAGTTCTTTCAAGCGATGTCATTCGAAGCCCAGTTTGAGATACAATACCGATTTCAAAATAAGGATGGGTTACACGAACCAGTCTGAGGTCAGGTTGCTTAGATCGTTTAGACCTTGGAACCATAATCCAGGTTTTATGGGGGATCTCGTCTGTCAAGTGGTAGTAGGCCAAGGCGGACAACAAACAGATTGCACTGGGTTCTCCTATGCGCAGCAAGGCAGATTTGAATAGGTCAGTTTCACAATAATCACGAGCCCCAGTCGCTCTGAAAATCCCGCGTTCCAATTGCTCAATGCGCCTTTGCTGCAGCCAAATCCTAAGTTTTTTATAGGAAATACCTTCCTTGCATGCCTTTTCAATTGAAAAGGGTGCGTGCTGAAGACCAGATGGAAGGAGATGAGACACGACACAAAGGTGACACAATATGTAAAAAGTGTCAACTTTATGCCTTTTTTTGAGAGCTTTCCGGACATGTCTCCAAATAAAGAACTCACTTGTGAGCATCCCTTCTTTCATGCACACTCCAGAAACTTATTAATGCGAAGCGTCATTTATCCCGGAAATTTTGATCCTATTACCAACGGCCATCTGGACATCATTCAGCGCGCCACATCGGCGTTCGATCATGTTGTCGTTGCTCTCACGCAAAATTCGAGCAAAACGCCTACTTTTAGTCTCGAAAAACGTTTCGAACTGATACAAGTTTGCACCAGCGAGTTTAAGAACGTCGAGATCGACTCCTTTCAAGGTCTTTTGGTCGATTACGCGAAATCACGCCACATTAAAACAATTTTACGGGGCTTGAGAGCAATCAGTGACTTCGAATATGAATTCATGATGGCAAACATGAACCGCCGAATTGCAGATGATATCGAAACCGTCTTTATGATGACTCGTGAAACTAATTTTTATGTATCCTCTAAATTGGTGCATGAAGTTGCTCGCTTGGGAGGAAACGTGGAATCCATGGTCCCCAAAGCGGTTTCAGAAGCTCTATCCCATTTGACAAAAGCCTCGAATTAGGACTAGAGTGAGCGTTCTGGAGATTTTTAAGAATGGCCAATCACGTTTCTGCAGCCAAACGACATATTCAATCCGAAAAGCGACGTTCGCGTAATCGTGCTGCTAAAAGCGCTTTACATACCCAAATCAAAAAAACACAGGGTGATATGGGCCCAGAGGCCATCCGGCTTGGCCAACAAGCACTAGCGGTCGCCGCCCGCAAAGGCGTGATCCACAAGAAAGCAGCTTCTAGACGCATCTCTCGTTTGATGAAAGCGGCTCAAAATCGCGCGTAAGTACTGATCGACAGTGGGCCGAGTTTAAGCTCTCCCACTTCTGCTTTTTTTTCATAAAATACCTTTCCAATGAGCAATTTCAAATTCTGAGGGCTCATGTTTTGGGCATAGCTGTTCAACAGAAAGAACGATTCGTTGCTTCGTAAAAGCACCTTACAGCTCACCAATAAATTTAAAATCTCTTTTTGAAACACAAATTGTTTGTTTTGAGCCAGTCCAAAAGGCGGCGGATCCAAAATAATTCCATCGTAACGATTGCCTCTCTTGAACTCCCGTTCCGCAAATTTTTGAGCATCGTCCACAATCCATCGTATGCCTTTCATTTGATTTCTTTGAGCATTCGCTGAAGCCCAGGCAACCGTTGATTTGGATGCATCGACGTGTGTCACGCAAGCGCCTGCTTTCGCGCACACCAAACTAGCAACACCCGTGTAAGCAAAAAGATTGAGTACTTTAAAGCCGGAGCGAACTCTTTTGCTAAGCCACTTCCAGTTTTGTTCTTGTTCTGGAAAAATTCCAATGTTTTTAGATTGTGATTGCCGAAGTTCAAACTCCAAAGACTCGTAGCGAATCAGCCAAGGCTCAAGTCTGGGTTGCCAATCGTACCGATTTCCCACAAGATCTCGGCATAGGCTATGCGGCCTCCAGTTCAAACTCGATGCTTCCTGTTGAGCCAAAGCTTCCGGGCGCTCCAGAATAACACTCCCAAAACGCTCAAGTTTACGCCCTCTTCCAAAGTCCACCAATTCATAGTCTAACATGCTGAAACTCCATTTTCTTTGGGCGAACAACGTCGCATCACCCAAGCACTTTCAGGATAATAATTCAGGCGCTTGCAGATTTTTTCAAAGCCTAAATTTTCATAGAACGCGATTGCTTGAAGATTTAATTCACTGACTTCAAGCCATAAATCAAGCCCTTCAAGTGCCTTGATCAGCTGCTTAGCATAACCCTTCCTCCGCACATGAGGTGCTGTCATGATGCGAAATACCCAGCGTTCATCTGCCAGCTGGCGAGTTAATAAAACAGCCGCTTCTGGAATTCCATAGCAATGCGCATCCGCGTGAAGCAGCTCTTCTTGGATAGCAGACTTGGACCAGGGTTTTTCAAAACACAACGAATCAAGCTGGGCAATCCAGCCCAGATCTTCTAAGGCCAGCTTTCGAATCACTTCAAAAAGCCCAAAACAATGTGATTAAATTCGACATTAAACTCAATATTGGGAGCGTGCCGAGCTCCTTCAATCACTTGAAGCTGAGCTTCTGCTCCAAAATAATCTTTTAATCGTTTCCCGATCTTCAATGGAAAAATCGTATCGTCGCTCCCCCAAACGATGAGCACATGCTTGGGGTGTATCTGAAGACGATGGCGAACCCGTGTAAAGTTGGACACCAAATCCTCCAACAAAGCTGTACGTTGACCTTCTGGGTTGTCTTGAACGTACTCGATCAAATCTTTTTGAACAAAGAATGGAACCCACGGTGGGTTTCGATAAGCAATATCAAGCAATCGTTTCAGCCCCGAATGAGTCCGCGGGAGAATAATCTCAGCCGGATTTTTGGCTTGAAATCGCTCCAGCAGCTCCTCGTAATCTTGTGGATTATATACAGGTCCTGGCGAAGCAACAAAAATAGCTCTTCCAACTTGCTCCGGAGATTCTGCCAGCAATAGCATGGCCACCAAGCCGCCGTACGAAATGCCCATCACATCGGTCTTTTGAATTTGCAGATGTTCTAAGAGATTTTTAATCGCTCGAGCTTGATGTTCTACGGAAAAGTCGGCCTTAAGCGAATACGATCCTCCAAACCAGAGCAAATCGGGCACGATCAAGTGAAAATGTTTGGCTAATTCTAGAATTTGAGATTCCCAAGCAACGGTTCCATCTGCTCCAAATCCATGAAGCAATAGAAGAGTCGGGCCTTTTCCGCCTTTCCAATACCGGATCGTATCTTCACCCAATCGAATCTCTTGGGATTGAAGGCCCACTTGACGGACATTGCGCTCAACATAACGCTTCTGCAATTGAACTAAATTACAAGAAGAACCCATTATGGTAACAAAAAAAATAATTAAATAATGCATTAGGATGTAATATCAGTTCAATTTTTTTGATATCCGCAGCTTGGACACTTTATCTGAGCTCCAGAGCGAAGAGTTTTTTCGATGAGATAGAGATTATTGCAAACTGGACATGGCGAATTAACCGGCTTATCCCAAGATACAAAATCGCAAGAAGGATAATTGCTGCAGCCATAAAAAACCTTGCCTTTTTGACTTCGCTTGACAGCGACTTCCCCATGACAGCCAGATTTAGGACATTTAACACCCGTCGGCATCGGCATCGTAAAAGCACACTCTGGATAGCGGCTGCATCCCAAAAATGATCCAAATTTACCGCGCTTAATCACCAAGGGTGCTTCGCAGGTTTTACACGCCAAGTCCGTTTTTTCTTCTGCCAGAGGAACAATGTTTCCATCTACCCGAGAAAATGCCATGGTATTTTTACAAGCAGGGTAGCCTGAGCAACCTAGAAAGCTGCCTGTTTTTCCCCATTTCACAACCATCTTATGCTCAGCGCATTTCGAACAAACAAAATCCGTTGGCTCCTCCATGCGTTTGACGTCTCGCATGGATTCTTTAGCGCCCAGCAGTGTTTGTTTAAACGGTTCGTAAAAAGCCCTCAGTACTTGTTTCCAATCAGCGGCACCTTCTTCGATTTTATCTAAATTTTCTTCCATCCCAGCCGTGAAAGCGACTTCCATAATTTGAGGAAACGAATCCACCAACAAGTCGGTTACCAGAGAGCCGAGTTCCGTTGGAAAGAAGCGCCCTTCTTTTTTCTCAACGTATTCTTTATCTTGGATCACGGACAAAATACTCGCGTACGTCGAGGGGCGACCGATGCCTTTATCTTCAAGCTCTTTAACCAAACTGGCTTCCGTAAACCTTGGTGGAGGCTGAGTGAAATGCTGAAGCGCTTCCACATTCTTGAAATCAATGGGATCTCCTTGAGCCAATTCCGGTAAAAGCGTCTTTTCTTCCTTTTGCTCACTTTGAGCCTCGCGATCGTCTTCATCGACCTGTTCACGATAAACCCTTAGAAAACCTTCAAAAACCAACACCGAACCGGTTGCACGAAGCGTATGCCGGCCTGCTGCAATATCGACTTGCGTTTGATCGTACTGAGCGGGTGTCATCTGAGAGGCCACAAAGCGCTCCCAAATTAGCTGATAAAGCTTGAATTGGTCTGGTTTTAAAAAGCTTTTTACCTGATCAGGATGATACTGCATCGAAGTGGGTCGAATCGCTTCATGCGCCTCTTGAGCGCTCTTCTTAGTCTTAAAATAGTTTGGTTTCTCCGGTAAAAAATCCGTTCCAAAATTCGACCCAATATAGCCACGAACAGCAGCTATCGCTTCTTCGCTCACTCGAGTTGAGTCGGTACGCATGTAAGTGATGAGACCAACGGTCCCTTCTTCGCCCAAATCAATCCCTTCATAGAGCGTTTGAGCCAGCATCATGGTTTTTTTACTGGTAAAGCGAAAAGCCCTGGCCGCATCTTGCTGTAACTTGGACGTGATAAAGGGAGGACCCGGCCGCCGTTGACGTCGGGTTTTTGTCACTTGCTCAACCAATGCTTTGGCCTGCTCTATTTCCTGTTTCGCAGCATAGGCCTGCTCTGCCTCTTTCAGCTCCACTTTCTTTTGGTCTGTTTTGATAAGCTTGGAAGTAAACAATGGTTTTTTACCGGCATCGCTGGATGCTTCCACAGACCAATACTCTTCGGAAACGAACGCTATAATTTCGCGTTCACGATCCACAACCAAACGTACCGCCACAGACTGGACGCGGCCAGCGCTGAGACCTCGGCGGACTTTTTTCCACAAAATTGGGCTAATTTGGTACCCAACAACCCGATCCAAAACCCGACGAGCCTGTTGGGCATCGTAAAGATCGGAATTCAACTCACTGGCATGCTTAAAGGCTTCTTTGACTGCTTTTTGCGTAATTTCATGAAAACGAACCCGGAATATCGGTGTGTTTTTTGCTTTTTCTTGAATCAAATTGCGCAAATGATAAGCGATGGCTTCGCCCTCGCGATCCGGGTCAGGAGCTAAATAGATCGCCTCCGCGTGCTTTCCGGCATTTTGGATCTCTTTGATGACCTTGGATTTGCCTTCAATCGGAACGTACTCAGGCGTAAATTCGCCGCTTTCTAAATCAACGCCCATTCGATTAGGAGGCAAATCGATGATATGGCCCACCGAGGCTAAGACTTCGTACCCATGACCGAGGTACTTTCGAATGGTTTTGGCTTTTGCTGGAGATTCAACGATTACGAGTGATTTTGCCATACAATTTCTGCGCCTTTTCGGCTAATTCTACCGGTCAACTCAAGTCGAAGCAAGTCGGACTGGATTTGAGAAATCGGAAGATGAAGCGCATCGCATAGAATGTCAAGCGTCAATGAGCCTTGATGTCGCTGAAACAGCGCCTGCCAAGGGTGTTGCTCTTCAAGGCAATCGCTTTTAGAAGACGATTTTTTTTCTAAGCCCAAAGCGTTGACAAGCGCTGAAAGCTCAAAGAGTGCACGGGCTTCCTGGTTTTGAAGAAGACTATTCGAAGCCGATGCGAGCGGATTGTCCGGATCACCCGGTATGGCCCAAACCGGTATTCCGATCTTTTGAGCATACCGAGCCGTATGAAGCGTTCCTGAATTTAGAGTCCCTTCGACAATCACAACTGCATCCACCAAAGCTGCAATATACTGATTTCTGGCTACGAAAAGGGTTTTTCCAATTTGAGTCTCCGGAGCAAAAACAGTTACCGTCGTTAAAAGGGAACCTAATTTTCTGAGTCGCTCGGGGCGTTCATCGCCCTCCAAGCGCGCAGGTTCTCCTAAAACCGCAAGCGTTTCTGCTTCGACGGAGATTGCGCCCCGATGAGCAGCCATATCAATCCCAATGGCTCCTCCTGAAACGATCAAAACGCCTGACTGGGACAATTGAGCCGCTATGTTAAACGCTCGTTTGAGGCCTTGCTCGGAAGGCTTTCGAGTCCCTACAATCGCTACCGATGGCAAAAACCGGAGCAATTCCGCATTTCCCCGAACATAAGCGCATTTAGGCACGCTCGGAGCTCGCAATAAACGCCCAAGTACGTGAGGATGATGAAGGCCGAGAACTTGACAGATCATGTTCTTAAAACAACCCGATCGCGGCCAGCTCGCTTGGCTTGATAAAGAGCCCGATCCGCAGCAGCAATTAGATTCGACTCCAATTGATCAGGATACCAAGCCACTCCAATGGACACCGAAAGATGCTTCAAAGGCTGCCCCGAAGCACCGGACACCTTCAATCCTCGAACGGCTATTCTTAATTTCTGAGCCACCTCGAGCCCGGAGTCCGGGCCAGTTTGCGGTAGAATAACACAAAACTCCTCTCCTCCAAAGCGTGCCACCCCATCCACTTTTCGGACCGACTCTTGTAAGCAACTGGCTATTTCCTTCAACACGAAATCTCCCATGACATGCCCCATTCGATCGTTATAGTCCTTGAAATGATCGACATCGATCATCAACAAAGTCATCGGAGTGTCAAAGCGATTGGAACGAATGATTTCATTCGCAATCAATCGTTCCATGGCTCGGCGATTCATAAGCCCCGTCAAAGGATCGGTCGTAGCGAGTTGAACCGTTTCCTCGTAAAGCTGTGCATTTTTAAGCGATATCGAAACCAAAGCTCCTAAGGTATCCAACATCACGACGTCTTGTTCATCAAAGGCATAAGCCTTTTCATGAAAAAAGCTCATCACGCCAATGACTCTTCCTTGATACAACATAGGAATCGACAAAAGAGAGCCTTTAGGCATTTCAGGTCTGTCCCTGAAAAGGACCCGATCGTCTTCCAAAATGTTATTCACCAAAATGGGCTTTGCTTCTTGACCGGCCGTACCGGTAATTCCTTCTCCAAACGAAAAACGCAAATTTTTATAGGCGGATGTGTCCAGAAATCCACACCCTATTTCAAGAACAAATTGATTCTCCGGTGACAGCAAATAGATTCCAAAATCAGCCCATCCAAGCCTTTCCTTCAACAAGCTGTATAGCCGCCCAGCTAAAGACTCCTTTGTTAAAATAGCCCCTAATTGATGAGCGGCGTCCATTAACAATTCTTGCGCTTGAATACGCCGCTTCAGACTTTGGTTCGCTTGCTCTAGGCGGGCTTTGATGGAAAGTTGCTCATGGGCCTCTTGTAAGTCATGTTCCCACTCGATTTCTCGCACCTGCATGCGTGTCAGAGCAGATAAAAGTTTATTGAACGCGACGCTCAGGATACCGACCTCATCCATGTTATCCACTTTGGCGCGCACCAGAAAAGATCCCTTTTCGGCCGTGCCCATGGCTGAGATCAAGCGAGTTAATCGAACTCCGACAATCCCATGAGTCATCCAGCCAATCATGGCAGCCAAAATAAGGATCACCAGCCAAAACGAGAAGGCTAGCTTCACTAAGAATAGCTTTGATTCGGATTGGATCGCTTTTAAATCCATCACCACTTCGATGGCTTTGACTCTGGCATCGTGGGTTGAAATACGTTTTGTAACGTATAGAAGTGTTCCCACTTGCTTTTCGCCCTGCTCGTAAGCTTCCTTTCGAGTACTCTGACTCGGATCACTGCTGTAGAGCACACGGTTCCCTGCGCCCATAATTCGGACAAACGCCACTTCCGAGGAGCCGACGAAATCGAGCATAATTTCGCTCATCGCCTCTGCTTGATCACGCCGCTCGATCGTCTGGTAAACGGAAGCGATCGCATCAGAAACCATATGAGCATGCTCAATCGCATGTTTCCGATCCATCTTGATCTGGATTGGAATCAAGAATGAAAAAACAAAAGCAGAAAGCGCTAAACCAAAAAAAACGATTCGAAGCGCTATTTGCTTAGAAACAGACAGATTTTTTTTAAACATACAACCGATTCCAACGTATTTGTTCCAACCCTAACACAACTAAACGCAAATCTGTGCTAGCAATTCAACTCGTTATGCGGCGTCCTTTCAGTCATTCGCTCAACTTCTACCTGAAACAAACCGGAACCCCTCGCTATTCGGTTCGGTATGTTGAGCGATTCGTTTTTTTCAGTTGCGTTGGGGCCGCCATCCTTGCTTCGGAACTTGAACCTTTATCGCTGCTGACAGTTCCCGTTCTAGGCTGGCTTTCCCATCGAAGAGACATCTTTCGATGATCGCCATTCCATCTCATAAAATGGGTCCATTTTTGGATTTCATGGGTCTTCGTTCAAACGATTCCTTCATCTCCTATGCATCTTATTCCAGCGTAGAGCCCCCCTTTTTCGAGCATCCTGCAGACATTCAACCCCTCTCTTGCGATATCTCGGAAGATTCTCTCTTGAAGAGCCTGGAAACTCAAGAACCGAAAGTACTCCTGGACCTTTTCGCGATTGATCAACACACTCATTTGCTGCTTCGATATGAATTTGATTCCCTTCGCTTAACCATACCAGTCCCCGATCATTTACACATGCCAAGTCTCACGGACCGCTTTAAAAGTGCCTGCTGGCTTGAAAGAGAGTGCTTTGATCTCTTTGGCATTGTGTTTGAAGGGCATCGAAATTTAAAACGCTTGCTTTTGTATCCCGAATTCACAGGATACCCCCTTCGAAAGACCTATCCATGGACAAAAGCTCAGCCTTTGGTGCCTCACCATGCAAGATGAACTGCTCCTTTCTCCGCACGAGCGAGAGTCTTGCCGCTTTAAATTCTACGGACTCGCAGCGGGACAATATGAACACGTTATCCTTCCGACAGATCCAGGACAGCCATTTCCCATCTATCTGCGACTTGTTTTAGAAAATCGAAATATCCTCCGAGTAGAGAGTGAAATAGGTTGGTCCCATCAAGGCATTGAAAAGCTGCTTGAATATCTGGAACCAGAAGCAGCTTGCGTTGAAATTCGTCGTGTTAACTTTCTCTGTCCTCATCACTGCGAAAATGCCTATCGCTTGGCAAGCGGAATGCCTGCTTTGAATCCATCCATCTTGGCAGAAGAAGCCAAACAGTATCATCTCTTTTTTGTTCGCCGCATCTTAGGGCTTCTGCAAGAACAATCTTTGTTGCGTCTGTCTTATCAAAACCTCAATCAATTTCTGAAGAAGTTCAAATCCTGTCAACGCGTTCAAAACGCCTTGATGGGAAAAGGGTCGATTCTGAAGGCAGAAGCTCTTTCTTACGGGCTCACAGGACCTTCGCTCGAGGCGTGTGAAGCTTCTCATTGTGGCGACGCTTGGTCTCGGGTTTTGATCAAATTAGCTGAAATAGAAAACCCCAATCCTAATCGAGCACCTGAAGGTCTGTTTCAAGTCAACATTCTTGGCGGTCGCGTGCGGGTTCGAACGCCTTCCTTTTTTCATGCAGCAGCCTTGGAAACCATCCTGGTTGGATCTCGCGTGAACGACATCCCAATCATCCTCGCCTCATTGGGCATGGTAGGCACTGAAATGGATCGCTAAACCTTTGTCGTTGCTGCGATTACGAATGCGCAGCAGCCCAGTTTGTTGCAATTCCACTTTGAACCTTCATGGGAACTTTGAGTTGAACCGCTCCTTCCATGATCTTGGCAACCTCAAACACCACTTCTTGCGCGATCGGCTCTGGCACTTCCAACACCAGCTCGTCATGCACCTGAAGCAATATCTTGACTTGAGGGAACTTCGCCTCGAGATATCGGTCCACATCCAGCATCGCTTTTTTCACAATATCAGCAGCGCTACCTTGAATCGGTGTGTTGATGGCAATGCGCTCGGCCCGAGCGGCAAGCATGCGATTTTCGGAATTTAAATCCTGAACAAAGCGCCTTCGACCTAAAAGCGTTTTCACCAACCCCTCGCGCTTGGCTTGCTCTAGAAGTTTGTGATGCCATAAATAGATGCCTGAGTACCGCTCTTGGTATTTTTTCAAATAGATTGTGGCATCTGCTCGGGATAAATTCAGAGTCTCACTCAGCTTATAGGCACCCATTCCATACAAAAGCCCAAAATTGATCGTCTTAGCGATTCGTCGCTGCTCTGAGCTGACATGCTCCAGTTTAAGATCAAAAATTTCGCTCGCGGTTCGAACGTGCACATCTTGATCTTGAGCAAACGATTCCAATAAAACCGGATCTTCTGTAACGTGGGCAAGAACTCTGAGCTCGATCTGAGAATAATCCAACGAGGCCAATCGAAAGCCTGGAGAAGCTATAAACGCTTCTCGAATTCGTTTGCCCTCCTGCGTTCGAATCGGAATATTTTGCAAGTTGGGGTCGCTGGAACTTAAGCGTCCTGTAGCAGCTACAGCCTGGTTAAATACAGTATGGATACGTCCCGTTGTTGGGTCCGCCAAACGAGGAAGAGCGTCAATATAAGTCCCTTTAAGCTTTGAAAGCATGCGGTGCTCAAGCAATAATTTGGGCAAAGGATACTGCTGAGCCAGCTCTTCCAAGACATCCGCGTCTGTTGATTGGCTGGTCTTGGTCTTGCGCAAAGACTGGTATTGAAGCCGGTTAAACAAAACATCAGCCACTTGTTTGGGGCTTCCCAGATTGAAAGAAAGGCCCGCCAAGCGGTGCGCTTCATCCTCAAGATTTCGGAGTCTAGCACCGAATTGTTGGCTCATCTCTTGAAGTAAATGAAAATCAAGTTTAATCCCGTTTGCCTCAATCTTGGCGAGGAGATTCTCCAATGGAATCTCAAGGGTGTCATAAAGCTCCCAGAGCCCTTCTTGCTGAAGTTGTGCCTCTAAAATTTGAGTCAATTTCAGAACGCCGATCGCTTTTTCTTGAGCGCTATCTGGAATTCGGCCAAGGTGATTCTCAAATAGTGCATCCAGTTCGTGCTTTGCATCCGGATTCAAAAGATACGAAGCAATCATCGGATCTCCAGAAATCTGTCCGCATTTCAAGCTTCGCTTGGCATCGTAAGCCACCAGTCCAAGATTTTCAGAGGATTCCGAGCTTCGCACTCCTTCAAATACCCCCAATCGAGAAGCATCCAGCTTCATTTCAGGCTCTTGTTTCTGAACCGATCGAGCACTTTTTTTGAAATCGAGTTCTTCGAATAAATTTTCCAGAACCTCCCAATGCGGATCTCGGCTTTGCATATCCTCTAAGCAAAAGTCCAAATCCACGGCACAATCAATCGTCACCAGTTGTTTGCTTAAACGAGCCATATCGCTGTCTCTCATCAATTTTTCACGCCTTGATTTCTGAGTCATCAAAGGTGCGTAGTTTAAAATCGATTCAAGCCGGCCATGCTCTCGAACCAGTTCAGCCGCCGTTTTTTCACCAATGCCTCGGACCCCAGGCACGTGATCCGATGCATCTCCAGCAAGCGCCAAAACATCGATCACCTGATGCGGAGGCACTCCAAATTTTTCAATTACTTGAGGAGCTCGAATAAATTGCTCGGATCCAGTCCTCAAAGCACGAAGTTCATCCAGCAAACAAACCCGATCGTCCACCAACTGCATCATATCTTTGTCGCCCGTTACAATCACAACTGGGTGACCGGCTTCCAAAGAGCGCTTGGTCAATGTTCCGATTAAATCATCCGCTTCAAAACCTGGTTTGCGATACTGCTTAATCGCAAAAGCATCCACCAAGCGTTGAATGAGGGCAAACTGCGGGACCAAATCGGGAGGCACGGGCGGGCGATTCGCCTTGTAGTCCGCGTAAAGCTCGTGACGAAAATTCTTTCCCCCGGGGTCAAAAGCAATGGCCAGATATTTCGGCCGATGCTCTTTCAAAAGCTTTTGCAACAGAGTCATAAAGCCATAGACCGCATTGGTTGGAACGCCTCGTTTCGAAGTCAGAGGCCGAATCGCGTAATAGGCTCGAAAAATATAGCCTGAGCCGTCAATGATATAGACCGGTTCTTTCATTGTCATGGTTTCAAGGTCTAGCTTTTATTCGATCAGCGGTCTAGCTGTTGACTAAACCAGCCTCCCGTAAAGCCATCCAATTCAGCCGTCAATTCCTCCGTTTTAATTTGAGCTTCCATTTTGCTTGATGCATCTGAAAATCCATTCAGCTTGATTTGAAGCTGCAATCTTCGTCGATCAAAGTAAGTTTCGTTAACTTTGCGTAAGATTCGCTCTCGCATCAAGGACTGACGTGAAAATTCATGTCCCACAGAAAGCTCCTCACGATTAAAAACCAAATGATTCAAATGCCATTCAAACCGCACCTGAAAACGCCACTCGTGTCCTTGACGAGCACTCAGTTCGTCGAGATCTCCGGGTCTATCGCGACTAGAAACCCAACGCCCAAAATGAGGAGAAAACCCTGTTTCAAGGCGGGGTAACCAATGAGCTTTGCGAGCCCTGGAAATCCAGTTGCGAAGCTGCTGCGGATGCGCATTTGCATAACGCAAGGCTTCTTCTTGGACTTTTTGAATCGAAGGTTCTGCTGAATGTTCTTTGAACAACTCATGAAGTTCTGAATCTGCCATCGAGTCATTTTTTTGGATCGCTTGACGAGCTTTGGAAAAACGCCCTACCGTGATTTGGGTTTTAATTTTCTCGAAAAGCTTGGCTTTCATACCTGGAATCAACATCAAGTCTTCAAGGCGGCTGAAACCTCCCTTTTCATGCCGGTGTTCCAGCATTCGTTCAGCCATTTTTTGACCGATGCCTTCAACCGTCATCAATTGCTTTACAGAGGCTTGATTTAAATCAATCAGTTGAAAAGAAAGTAAAACTCCAAGTAAGAACACTCTTGGCAAATCATCTAGAAACCCATTCTATTTCGATTTCGAAAAAACCAGATCGGCAGCCCCGTCAAAATGAAGAGCGTAGAAAGCAAAAGGGTTTTCCAACCTACCTGAGAAAGAGCTAAAACGCAGAACAGAACCGCTATCGTTCCCAATGCATATTCGAAAATAGAAGATTCTTTTCTAATTTTCAAAAGTCTTATAAAAGCAAAACAGGAAATCAAATAAACATATAAAAATGCCACAACTGAAAAATCAATAATCTGAGCTAGCTGCTCCGATACGCTTGAATGCGTCGTGCCGTATAATAGAGGCAGGATGCCTGCTGCGCTGATCAGGAGTGACCAATAGGGAGCGCCGTTTCGATTGGTCTTTCCAAATATTTTAGGCAACAGTTGATCATGAGCGAGGCCCAAAGCAATTTGGCTGCTTGCTAGCGTCCAGGCATTGAGAGTTCCAAGGCAAAGAATGGATGCAATCAAAGACACCATCAAATACCAACTGCCTCCCAGCAAGCTTTGCGCCATGTCCGCATAAGGCGCTTTGGAATGCTCTAGAGCACTGGCAGGAACCGCACCCAACACGCCTAGGCTGTTAAAGAGATAAAGAATCGCAACGGAAAGTGTTCCGAACACCACTGCTTTCGGAATTGTCTTCGTTGGATTCTCAACGGATTCGGCAGCAATCGTTCCTGATTCGAGCCCAATAAAACCCCACAAGGTTAAAAGAAGCACGCGGCTCACAATAGAGGTGCCGGACATTTCAGCGACTGCAGCAGAAATTTGAATGTTTTGAGGATTGAAATAAAAAATTCCGATACAAGGCAAAATGACCAATGGAATGAATTTCAGCAAGGTGAATATCTTTTCCATGCTGCCGGCGGCATGCACCCCTTTCCAATTCAAAGCCGCCACGCAAAACAACAAGATAGCTTCTACCCCTAGCATCTGGGTAGGGCTAAAGGGTCCAAACAAGGGGCTCAAATAGCCTGCTGATGCAACCACCACCGCTGTGGTGCTCACCCAAGAAACGACCCAATAAGTCCAGCCCGTAAAAAATGCAGCATCTTTGCCAAAAGCTTGATGAATGTAGACATGCGGACCACCCGTTTTAGGAAACCAAGTACACATCTTCGAAAATACAAGCGCCAAAGCCAAAGCTCCAATCGCCGAAAACCCCCAACCCAAGAGGCTATACCACCCAAAGGGGGCCAAGTTCGCCGGCAACATGAGAACCCCTGAACCGATCTGGCTGCCGGTGACCAAAGCAAAAAGAGCCCAAAATCCTATTTTCATGCTCGGGGGCTTATAAGCCATATTTTTCGGAACTCCAAGGTATTAAGCCTGATCTGCAGCCATTCTCGCGAACTTAGAAAAAGGGCAAGGGATGCAAGAGGAATCGGTTATTTCAACAGATTGTGTCACACCCTCAGCTACTGTTGTAGCGATGCTCCGGTAAGATTTTCAAATACAGACCTAAAGCTTTCCAGCATAAAAAACTTAAAAATAGCCCGCAGGTTTTCGCAGACTCTTTCGCTCGTTGAAAGCTTTTATCCGATAGCTTTGAAAGCTGATCAATCAGAAACGCCACAGCATCAACAAACCCAGATTGCTGCACAGATTCTGATGCCCGTACCCACCATTGTGCCCCACCTCATAGCCTTGGTTCTTCAGCGTGTTAAACGTTTCGTTTTCAATCCGCCAACACGCTCGGCCCCTCGCATCACCGTTTCGAGCGTCGATTCCGATTAAAGGAAGATCCGTGATCCAAGCAAAATGCTGCTTTTTGCCTTGGGCGTTGATTCTATCGTATTCCAAAAAATTCATTTTTTTCTCGAAAAAAAGTGCCGTTTAAAGGCACTTGATTCAGGAAGCGATAACGTTGGGTGAGGCAACGAATCAACTCTGTGAGCGAGGAGGAATCAATCCTGTCGTAAAGCAGGCATAGATTCCCAGGCTTGGCGGTAATGATAAATTTCAAATCCAATTCTTGAAGCAGTTCCAGATGCTTGCCGGCCGCGTACAGACCATCTTCCGTCACCACTCTCTTTAAGCGCGGGTGTTCTCTCTCAAAAGTCGCTCCGCCCCTCGTTGTCGCAATCGTTTTTGGTGAAGATTTCAGACTTCTGAACTGCCTCCGGAGCCAAGGGAATAACTTACTTTTGATGAGGGTGAACTAAAACATCAGACAATACATGGTGGTAATAGATCTTTTGACCACTCTCAAGCTGCTTGACACAGCAATCATCGCAGAAAACTTTGAAGGAGGTATGATGTCCACTGCCGTCCACGGAGAGAAGATAGTGCTGGTTCCAGAAGGGTAAGATCCCACTATCTTGGCACGCTATGCAAAAGCGAAGAGGATTTTGAAGATGCCTCGAAGGCTTCTGGGCAAGAGCTGCTTTCGGCCTGAACTAGAAAGCGATTTCATCCCTTGAGTGGATCACGTTTTGATTTTCCTGACAATAAGCTCCAAAATTTACGAAAGTAATTTAGAACCCCATTCATGAAAGCGCGTCTAAACACTATAATTTATTTTGGCGGAAATCGCTGGATTAAAACCCCTAATAAAGCCCAGCGAATAGGCCCGCGCAGGAAAAATCACCCACCACCTGGAAGCTAGTCCTTGGCAACCAAACTTAGGCAGGAAACAAATAGTGCTGCATAACTGCGGATCTGATGGGGATTAAAAAAAATTTATTGACACTTTTGAAGGTGATACTCCCCCTCTCCCCCCAAACAGATGAAGAACAAATCGCCTGCCCGACATCCATCGAGCCAAACTCCCTAAGAGAGGTATCCAGTTTTTGGATATATACCTCAAGATGACATCACGGCTGTCCAGGTCGAATCAAATCAGGATGGTTCTCGTCCAGGATCTCACCGCTTGGTAATCTATCCCCCAAACGAATACAAGGCTGGCTAGGTAAGTAACCACACGCTGTCCCTTCGGGACAGCACCCTGGACCGCTAGGAGCACAGCATCGATTTGCCTTGGCACAACAGCTAGGAGCACCAGTAAAAGAGCAGCAATTTTGTGTTTTTTCGCAACAATAAGGGCCGTAATCACTCATGCAAGAAGTTTTATTGCTTTTTGGAAGACAAACACCGCTGGCACAGCACACAGTAGCATTGTTTACACAACATGCAGTACCGCATAATGATTGGCCTCCTGAACACTTTAAAGTGACACTTTCATTACTTTCAGAAGTGGTATTTTGGTCCTTCTCATAAGCTTCCGCTAACAACACACTAGGGGAAAGTATCAATAAACCGAAAAAACTGATTACCATCAATATGTTTTTCATTCGTGAACTCCTTGCCATCGTGCTACGGAGACCATTTAGCAGTGTCAATACCGTGTCTGGGTCCAACAGCCATTCCCGCGAACGTGGAAAAATAGCAAGGGATGCAAAAGCAATCGCTTATCTTTGAGAAAAATACTTCATTTTGACTGATTCAAGCTACGAGAAAATAAACCGGCCCCTAGATCCTCAAAAAAGGAAATTAGCAGTGAGAACAGATTGTGCCACACCCTCAGCCGCTGTTGTACCGATGCTTCGGTAGGATTTTCAAATACAAACCTTCAAAGTTCTCCAATATAAAAAGCTTAAAAACAGCCCGAACCTCTACTCATAAAACTCGATAGCTCTTCGCAGACGCTTTCGCTCGTTGAAAGCTTTAATCCGATAGCCCGAAAGCTGATCAAGCAGAAACGCCAGCAGCATCAATAAACCCAAATTGCTGCACAGATTCTGATGCCCGTGCCCGTAATTATGCCCCATCTCATAGCCTTGATTCTTCAGCGTGTTAAACGTTTCGTTTTCAATCCGCCAACGCGCTCGGCCACATCGCATCACCGTTTCGAGGATCGATTCCGATTAAAGGAAGATCTGTGATCCAAGCAAAATGCTGCTTTTTGCCTTAGGCGTTGATTTCATCGTATTCCAAAAAATTTACTTTTTTCTCGAAGAAAGTATCGTTTAATGGCACTTGATTCAGGAAGTGATAACGCTAGGTGAGGCAACGAACCAACTCTGTGAGCGAGAAGGAATCGATTCAGTCGTAAAGCAAGCGTAGATTCTCAGGCTTGTCGGTAATGATAAATTTTAAATCCAATTCTTGAAGCAGTTCCAGATGCTTGCCGGCCGCGTACAGACCCATCTTCCGTCACCGCTGTCTTTAAGTGCGGATGTTCTCGTCTAAAATCTCTCAAAAGTCGCTCTGCCGCTCGTTGTTCGCAATCGTTTTTGGTCAAGACTTCACCTCCGGAGCCAAGGGAATGACTTACTTTTGATGAGGATGAACTAAAACACCACAGAATACATGGTGATAGTAGGGGATTATTTTGGCCGATGCTAACCAAATTTGATTCAGGCTATCGGGATCCAGCGTTTGACGAACTGCTCCAATCAACGCGGCGACAGCTTCTAAACTCGCTACTGTAAGCGAGAAAAATCGATCGAAGCGCTCTTCTTGAGGCTGCAACCCGAGAACTGCTCCTGCAAATCCACCGTAAACCGCAAAGGTGCTCCATCCAAGTTTTTGGCAGGATACAAAGGGCTCTTGTTGAATCGCGGCTAAGGCACCTGCGGAAAAACTCATCAAACATTCTGCAGCCAAGAACGGGTAGCGATTGGCTTTAACGTCTTCAAATAGCACGCCGTATTGAGCCAAAAAAGTTGAATCACCGTTTCTTCGATGCAGATGAATGGCCCTTGGAATCTGGCCCCGATGGCTCCACAGCCAGTAGCTCATGCCAATCACCCCAGCGAGATTGGTTGCGATGGATAAGCTTCCAAAGATCTTTTCGATGGTATTTCCTTGCCTGGCCATCACCGTTGATGCTTGAGTCGTCGGCGACATAAAATACAGAAACGGCAACACAGCAAAACCCGGAAATCGTGTTTTTCGAACTCCAAATTTTTTCGACAAACCCCAATGGACGATTTCAATCCCCCCAATGACCAACCAATTCCCAAAAACCGCGCCATTGGTATAGTGCAGATCGGTGCTCCCCAAGGAGATCTGCGTAGGACTATCTAACCAACTCAAGGGCTCAACCTGAAACTCGTCTTCGAAGTCACAAGAGAGAATGGCCACGAGCGCGCCCACACGCGCTCCCTGGCTCACGGTGGTAGGAGAGACTGTTGCGATATTGGCAACGCTCGCGATTTTACTTCCGAGGACAGCCGTCTCAATCACCTCTGGCGGTAAAATCTCCGGAATCAGAGGCTCTTGCATGCTAAGATTCAAATAAAGTCTTGGAGATTCCCAATTGCACGTCTCTGAGGAGAGCAAAGCCGAAGAACCCAGATATCCTAAAAATGGAATTATTCTATACAGTAAAAATCGCATAAAGACAACTCTTAACGGACACAGATAGATCTGGTTATGAATTTTAGTTTAATTCGTCAAGAGTTTTTTTTTAAAAAAAAAGAGACAAGCCAATATGCTCATCTCTTGATTTATTGTTTTGGTAGAAACCATCTTTTCGTGGCAGGCCGCGAGGGACTCGAACCCCCAACCGGCGGATTTGGAATCCGCAACTCTACCAATTGAGCTAGCGACCTAATTCCCCCCCTGAAAAGATATTATTCCAAAATTTCCGAAACAACGCCCGCGCCTACGGTATGACCGCCTTCACGAATCGCAAAACGAAGTTCCTTATCCATCGCAATCGGCGTGATCAAATCCACCGTGATGGTCACGTTATCACCCGGCATAACCATTTCCGAGC